>JBKHVY010000305.1:0-2181 GCA_046569805.1 Bacteriovoracia bacterium
CTTTAAACCGTACCTGCGCTTTCTGCTGAAGTTTCACCTCTACGCGATTGGTGTGGCGGCCGGCGTGTTCCTGGTGGGGATCCAGGAGATCCTCGTGGCCTTGCCGTTTATCTACTATTTTGCTCTCTACACCACGATGAATCGGCACCAGTTCAAGGAAAACATTTCTTGGATGCTCTCGAGTTTTAATAAGCGTACCCTGATTACCTATCACCTCGTGGCGCAGACCTTGGTCCTGTTGTGTCAGGCGCTTCTCGGTGGGGTGGTCTTTCTTACTTTCCTGGCCGTGCTGATTCTGTACGCCCCAGAGGCAAGCCAAAAAGTCCTGCCGGACATGGGAAGCGTGGCAGAGCTCCAGAAGGCATCGCCCGCGAGTCAACTCTTGACGAAGGGCCTCTCGCCCCTGGCGACAACAAAAGAACTCCTGATCACCGTTTGCATTGGATTCTTCTTCTTACTTACGATCTACTCGCCGATCTCGTTGAACACGTATTTACGGCAGCTCGAAGAGAAGTCGGGGAGCTCGGCCAAGCGGAAGAAGATGTGGGTGATCCTTTCGGTGTACCTGGGGTTCGTGCTTCTCGGGTTCACGGTCGAGCTCTCGGACTACTTGTTGCCGCTTTTGTGTCTTACGATCGTGGCCGAGCTGGGCTACGCCGTTTGGATGTACAACAAGGCCTTCGTTCTCTTTCATCCCTCGAAATACCGAGGGGCCAGCGGACTGGCGGCCGTCGCCTTCGTGGTGTTAAGTTTTGGTGTCTATCAGAGTTCGCTCAAAAGTTTTCGGACAGGCCCCATGGCCGAAGTGAAGCTCGCTGAATTGAGCTTCCTCGGGGCCTTCGCTCCGGACGTGACTCCCGCGGAGCTTGCGAGCATCGCCCGCGATATAAAGGATCCGACCGTGATCGTGGCCCTCACGCGCAACAAGCGCTACGGCAAGTACGTTCCTGACTCCGAGGTCCAGCGCTGGGCCCTCGAGGCGAAGGATCTTGGAACTGCGATTACACTTATTCATTCATTGCCGCTGGAGAAACTCGGCTGGATCAACGACGACAAGAGTTGGCAGCACCTCGAGCTTCTCTTCCAGGATCTTTATACGAAAAATCAGGTTTCCGCGGCCTGGCAGGCACGCCGGTTAGAGAAGCAGCTCGAGTCCCGTGTTTATGAGCCACGGGCGCAGGCCCTGGACAAGCGTGGCCCGCTTGAGCAGTACGTCGTCATGAGTTGGTGGAAGAAGCACCGACCAGAGGAACTCGCGAAGGTGGTCGCCCGTGACCTCGATCCGAAGGTTGCCACGCTGTTTCGCGGTGACTTCGCTTCACCGGACACTAGGCGCATGCCGGCCACGAACTCAGGCCGCTGACAGCTCTTGTGCTTCCTGGCGCAAGAGTTCAATCGCTTCAGTGTGAAGCTGCGAGACGCGGCCTTCGGAGAGACCGACCTCATGGGCGATGACCGCTAAGGGAGCGTCCTCGAAGTAGCGCTTCTCAAGCACGAGTCGATGCAAAGGGGGGAGAGCACACATGAGTTCGTGAACCTCATCAAGCGTTTCCACCATGTGCGCAACAGTGTCTGTGTCCGTTCCTTCGCTCAGATCACCCTCCTGGTAGGCGCGCAGTGATTCGTGGGCATCATACTGCTGCATGCGATCGAGTTCCTTCGGTTTAAACGGAAGGACCCGCGCCATCTCTTGGCGCGTAGGATGACGTCCGAGGTTCTGCTCGAGCTCCGTCTGCGCCCGGCGGAAGAGCTTCTGCTTTTTTCTTTCCGAGCGGCTCATCCAGTCTTGGCGACGGAGTTCGTCGATGATCTCACCGCGGATGCGAAATTCGGCGTAGGTCTTAAACTGCACGTCGCGACGAGGATTAAACTTCTTGGCCGCGTCCATCAGCCCCATGAGGCCCACCACCACGAGGTCTTCGAAGTCGAGCACCTGGTGCGCGCGATGAGAGAAGTGTCTCGCCCAGTACTTCACCGTCGGTAAGTACTCGTTGAGATCGATGAGGTTGGTTCGAGGTGCTGATTTTTTAGTTCGCGGCATAACGGCATCTTAGGGCCAGAATTTTAGCCACAAAAAAACGGGCACTTGGAAAGTGCCCGTTGAGAGGAGAATCAATGATTTGCCATCAATCTGTGTCGTTTAGACGGCTTCGGCCCAAAGTTCGGCATCCGCCTTGGCCT
>JBKHVY010000306.1:0-2170 GCA_046569805.1 Bacteriovoracia bacterium
TCGACGACATGAGCTACGAGACTGCGGCCAAGTGCCGGACAGAGCGCTTTGGCGCGATCAATTTTGAGGCGTGTTCCCTTACCTGCAGCGAGAATGGCAATACCGAGAGTGCTCATGAGGAAATCCTTTAGTCAGACAATGCACGATTTTCCTCCTCAAAAGATGCTTTTTCAAGGGCTTGAGAAAAACTAAGTGGAAGACTCGGGCACGTGATTCACTCGGAGATAGCCGAAAATATGTAGGTTTTGATCTTAAATTTCCTTAAAGGCGCACCCTCAATAACCCGATTCTTAATGCAGAACTCATGCTGTTCACGGTTGAACTTGCACATAGGGTCTAGTCTATAGGAGTACATTGCATGGTTACGAATTACGATGGGGATGCGATCGAGTTCAAGGAAAGCCTCCCATTGCTACCGGCTAGAGATCTCGTTGTTTATCCGTTCATGATCCTACCGCTCTTCGTTGGACGCGAGACCTCCATCAAGGCCGTCGAGGAAGCGCTCAACAACACCGACCGTCTGATCCTCCTGTCGTCGCAGAAAGACATCTCCGCGGAGACTCCAGCTCCCTCGGAGATCTACGAACTGGGCACCGTCGCGATGATCATGCGGATGCGCAAGCTTCCGGATGGCCGCATCAAGATCCTCATCCAGGGCCTGGCCAAGGCGCGCATCACCGCCTTCGAGCACACCGATCCCTTCTACAAAGTGAAGATCGAAAAGGTCGCAAGCCCTGCGCTCGCCGTCTCGACGACGGAAGCCGAGGCGACGATGCGCCTGGTGCGCGAGAACCTCGAGAAAGTCATCTCTCTCGGAAAAGTTCTCTCGCCGGATATCCTCATGGTCCTGGAGGACATCCAAGACCCGGGCCGCTTGGCGGACCTCGTCGCCTCGAACCTGAACCTAAAAGTTCAGGACGCGCAGGTGGTCCTCGAGACTCTCGAGCCGCACGCGCGCCTGATGAAGATCAACACCATTCTCCAAACCGAACTCGACATCCTCTCGACGCAGGCCCGCCTGAAGCGCGACACAGAGCCGAAGTCGAAGGAAAATTTCATCCGCGACCAGATCAAGGCCCTCAAGGGTGACCTCGGCGACCAGGACACGGATAAGAACGACGAGTTCGCGGAGATCCGCGAGAAGCTTAACGCCAAGAGCCTTCCGGCGGAAGCCGCGAAGGAAGCGCACAAGCAGCTCGGCCGCCTCGAGCGCATGCATCCGGACTCGTCCGAGTCGAGCATCCTGCGCTCGTACCTCGAGTGGATGGTCGACCTTCCGTGGGTCGAACAGAAAGACGAGATCACCGACCTCACGCACGCCCGCGGCGTCCTCGACGACGAGCACTTCGACCTCGAGAAGGTCAAAGAACGCATCCTCGAGTACCTCGCCGTGCGCTCGCTCAAGGGCGGCGCCCTCAAGGGACCGATCCTCTGCTTCTCGGGCCCTCCAGGTGTCGGCAAGACGTCTCTCGGGAAGTCCATCGCGAAGGCGACGGGCCGCGAGTTCGTTCGCATCAGCCTCGGCGGCGTAAAAGACGAATCCGAGATCCGTGGCCACCGCCGGACCTACGTCGGCGCGATGCCAGGTCGCTTCATCCAGGCGATGAAGCAGGTCAAGAGCATTAACCCCGTCATCATGCTGGACGAGATCGATAAGCTCGGGAGCGACTTCCGCGGCGATCCGTCCGCGGCGCTCCTCGAGGTCCTCGATCCGGAGCAGAACTACTCGTTCCGCGACAACTACCTGAACGTTCCGTTCGACCTCTCGAACGTCATGTTCATCGCCACGGCGAACATGCTTGAAAACATTCCGGGTCCCCTGCGCGACCGCATGGAGGTCATCAACCTCAGCGGCTACTCGCACGAGGAGAAGGTCCAGATCTCGAAGAAGTACCTGATCCCGAAGCAGATGGACGAGAACGGCATCACGCACGACCACATCGAGTTCACCGACGAAGGCGTCGAGACCGTGATCAACGGCTTCACCCGCGAGGCCGGCCTCCGGAACCTCGAGCGCCAGATCGGCTCCCTCTGCCGCAAGGTCGCGAAGAAGATCGCGAGCGGCCAGCACGCGAAGACGCACATCTTCTCGACGACCGTCGAGGAGCTCCTGGGTCCGGCTCCGTACGGCCACGAAGAGATCAACGAGCACGACGAAGTCGGCGTCGCG
>JBKHVY010000307.1:0-2156 GCA_046569805.1 Bacteriovoracia bacterium
CCCTCGGTTTACCTCGAGCAGTCGTCGACTCTGGCCAACAACATCGCAGTGACCTTCGATGACGGAGAGCTCACAATCCCGGCGTGTTACTATGAATTCGCCAGACGCTATCCTCTGCCCTCTGGAGATCTCTATCAGGGGTTCGTGGCTGCGAGCGCGGATAAAATCTTCGAGTCGACCTCAAAAGGTCAGTAGGGCCTAGGGGGCAGGGACGCTAATCGGGGTCGGCCGGCCGTTCTGTGGAAGGGGAGACTGAAGTCCTTTGCCGCACTCCGGAGATTTCCGGAGGGCCTTGACAAGTCGTACGCAGAGATTGAACACCGGTTCGTCGGCGGCGTTGTAGTCGTCCGCGAGATTCTCGATGTAGGTCATTGCGAACTCGTCCGAACAAGGCATCGTCGCTCTGGCGATTGAAGACCAGTTCTTGTGCTGAGCTGCTGCGGCGTTTTCGAGGCTCATCATTTTAAACTGGGACAGACCTAGGGATTCCTTCGCCCGTTCTTCCCAGCCGCGTACGTTCACTTCTGACTCTCGCTTCGCTTTAAGCCGAGCTGCTTTAAGAGTTTCGAATTGTTCGGAGAGTTTTCTGTTGATGGAATCGCATTCTTGGATTGCTTTCGGTGCGTCGAATGTCTCCTCCCGCCCGCCGACCTCGGCCAGCGCCGTTCCGAGTTTTAAGAGTCCGATCTTAACTTCGGCTTCTTTGAATGCGCGCTCGGGAAAATCTGCTGCCATAGCAGAGAAAGAACTGAGGAGGATGAGGGCAGCTGGGAACATCAAGCGTCTCCCTACTCCGCTACCTTCACTTTGCAGGAGGCAGGGAGCTCGTTATAGATCTCCTTCCAGTATCGCACGGTTACAGAGCAAAACGCCTCGGGAGACACATTTTTAAGAGACTCCAAACGAAATCTCGGTATGTTGTTGGATTTCCGAGTTCCGAGGGGATCATGACGGAAGAGATTCAGGCACCCAGGTGCCAAACGTGAGAGGCGGCCAAAACTCTCAAGGCGCAAGAACCGGAGTCGCTCACTGATGTAATCAGTCGCTCGTGCGGGGGGCAGTAACATCTTCTCGTCGAGGCCATAGGTCTGCGGCTGGCGCCACCGGAAGCCATTTCCTTTAAGGTCCGAGAGCGTTTCTTGGGCCGCGGATCTCACGCTGTCGAGTTGCTCTCTGAACTCGTCGAGGTTCACGCAACTCACGACGTCGTCCTGCACGAGGTCTGCGACCGATACGTTCTTTGCCTCGAGGTGTTCGATCAGAAGCGCTTCCGCCTTCGCATGGAAGTACTGTCCCAGAAGGTTTTCAGATTGTGCCCAGGCACTAGCAGTGAGAATGAGTGCGAGGATCATTTTTTCTTCTTCTTTTTGACTATCGGCTTATCGACTTTCATGACGTTCGTTTGGGAGCGTTTTTTTTCTTTTGGCCTGAAGGTCGAGAAGCGAATCTTGTCCCCGAGGCGCAGCTTGAGAGCTGCGGCCGTGACGCTCGAGATCTTGAGGCCTCCGGTTTTGAGTTGGACCACACCACCGAGGGTGGCGCGAAACTTCGTGCCGGTGCGAGCGATGATAAATGTCTCTGACCGAAAAGATTTGTCAGCGATTTCTTTGATCTCGCCCACCACACTGTCTCGAACCGTGCGGACGTTATCGATGTCGGCGATGACGACCGGGCCCGGCTCGAAGAGGCCCACGAGGCCTGCAAAGCGAAAGCCCTCCTGCTCAAGAATGCGCTTGGCAGGCTCAGTGTTCGGGTGGACTTTTCCGATCACGTACTGTGCGTCCTCGGGAAGAAGATTCGCGATGATCGGATGCTTCGGCATGAGCTCTTCGATGAACTTCTTGTTCTTTACCGATAGTGTGTCTGCTGTCGGGAAGTCGATCTTGAAGAACTTCGCGCCGACGGCGTCCCAAAAGGGTGAGTGACCTGAATCGTTGACCATCCCGCGCATCTCGGCGATGACCTCTTGTTCGAAGTGCTTGCGGTTCTCGGCCATGAAGAGAAAGCGCGAGAGTGAAAGGAATCTACCGTTCTGGGCGTTGCGGAAATTCGGATGCAGGTAAAGCGAGCAGATCTCCGCTGGCCCGTTATGGATGTAGTGGAAGTGCAGCGACTGAATATCCGTCTTCACGCCGACCTGCTTACTCTCGTGGTGA
>JBKHVY010000308.1:0-2016 GCA_046569805.1 Bacteriovoracia bacterium
CTATGAAGAGAAATCTTATTCCCACGGCGTTGAGCTGTGTCCTTGCGGTTGCCTGTCAGGGTGGCGGCGGCGACTCGAAGAAATCAAATCTGCCTGGGCTCGAAGTGAAGACCGAAGTTACCGAAGCCGGTGACGCGTCCGCCGCAGAGTTCACTGTCACTGCAGAGCGCGCGGTGAAGCTGCGCAAGGACTTTGCGAACATTGAAGCCTTCGCGGACCAAATCAATACCTACAACATCTCTGTCAGCGCATCTCGCGCAGTGGTCGGCGCGACGCTTGGGTGCAAGAAAGTGACCGCGCAGAGTTTCGAGGCGGACCAGGTTTCGGGCTTCTCGGCGCTCAACGGCACTGCCACAGTCTCCTTCGACCTCTTTCCCGCAGACCTCGACGCCGTTGAAGTTTCCTGCTCCGTGAAAGATGTCGCGAACACCGAGCTCTTGAGCTTCAAAAAAACACTTCGGAAAGGGTACGCCGTTCGTGGCACACAGCACCTGCGGTCCCTTGGATCCCTCGACATCGATACGCTGGTGATGTTGGAGAATTCAGAGTTAATCTTCGGCGCCGAAGACACTGCGCTCAAGGTGGGGACTCTCATCAGTATGAACGGAGCGTTTTCGACGTTCCGCAAGAGCGATGTTTCTAAAACGGCTGCGGGGATGAACGGTGAGTCTGGGGGCCGCTTGTTTGTGTCGGCGATCGATGCCCTGGGCGAGGTAACGTTTAACCTGCGTGGCAAAGACGCCGGAATTCAAGACAAAAAACCCGTTCAGCCCAACGCCCGGCCTAGAGCGGCCTCGGGGGATTGCTCACGCGGTAACTGTAACGGTGCCGATGGCGCTCGCGGCGCCGACGCCGTTAACGGGTTCGATGGGTTTACTGGCGGAGACAGCGGCAGCGCTAACCTCAATGTCTTGAATCCGACGGAACTGATCGCACGCTTCATCTACGAGCCCGGAAAAGGTTCGATGGGCTCGGACCCGTCACTTCCTGGTCGTGGCGGAGAAGGTGGAGCGCCAGATTCTGTAACGACCCCCGGGCGCCGCTGTCCTACGTTCATGTCCGAGGAAGACATTAAATGTGGTGCTGCGCCAATCACTCGAACTGGTAAACCTGGTGCTTGGGGGCCTGATGGCGCACCTGGTGTCCGCGGTGCCACTGGCGCTGACGGCAGAAATTTGAAATCGATCTTGAGCTTTGAAGCTTCAGCAGTGACGTCTGTGATCAAGGATTCTTGGTCTAACTTCGAGGGTGATTTGTGATTAAGCAGTCAATCGTTCTATCGACCGTGCTCCTCGTCGCGGCTTGCGGGAAGAGTGGCGGAGGATCACAGGCAGTTCCGAAGACTCTCGCGGAGACTTCCCCCGCAGAGCTCCAAGCATCCGAGGACGCAGATGTCCGTCAACTGCGTAAGCTCCTGACGGAGGAGAGGCCAAACGTTGCTCTCGCGCTGTTCGTGGGCGAAGCACTAAGCCGAGAGCAGAGGGCGCTGGTCGCCGAGTCGATGGCGGAGCTTGACCTTAAGAGCCTCCAGTCGTTGATTTCCGACATGATCGAAACGAACCGTGTCGTACGGGCGCGCTACCTCTACCATGGGCACCCGTATCAGAACAGTCCGGCGTTTCTCTATAAAACCATTGGCCACCAGGGCCTCGAAACCGGTGGAAACTTTGGCTTCAAAGCACAGCTCACGCTCGGAGTGATCCGCTACGTCCGATCCAAGGCTTTGGACCAAATCGTCGAGACCTATGATGCGCGGTCGAAGGCGCTAGCGAAAGAACTCGCGCCGAAGTTCGCGGCGGAACTTCTAAAGTCAAACCCCGCGAAGGCGAGTGAACTCGAACAGCTCGTCGCCCGAAACGTGGACCCGGAGGTCATTAAGCAGAAGATCTCGGACGCGCTCCTGCAGATCGCACCGGTTGCGGAGATGCTCGGCGAATCGAACTTAAGCCGGGGAGATAAGGGTGTGCTGTTCGGAACGGGTGTGCTGGCGGGGGGAGTCTACTTCCTGGTCAAGGA
>JBKHVY010000309.1:0-2006 GCA_046569805.1 Bacteriovoracia bacterium
CCCGTCATAGTATGCGTTAAAGTAATGAAGCAGATCCCCTCCCGTGTGAAAAGCATGACCTCCTTTGATGTCAAAAGATTCTCTGGGAATTGAAGTCCCTAGACCAACATTCCCCGAAGGGTCAACGCGAATCCCTTCGTTGCCGCCATCTCCTGATAGCCAACTAGATCCAAGAACTATGTTCTGGGATGCGGTATGATTGCCTAAATTGTCAGCAGCACCGAGCTGCGTGTTCACGCCGAGGTTCATGAGAGAGATCTTCCAGTTACTCGCGTAGCGCGTGGGAGCGTTCGAAGTACTCATGCACGTGATCTTCATCACGTCGCCGGTATTGAGAGTCTGAACGGCGTAATTGAACATGGGCATGCCGGGGCCACTTCCGCTGCCCCCTCCACCGTAGTAGAAGTACTTCGAGTCGATGACCGCGCCATTGCGCCGGAGGTCGCACTGAATAGAGAAGTAAGTCCAAGACATCGTCGTGCCGGTGTTCCCGGACGCCATGATGAGGTAGCGGCCACCGCTGGCGACGTTCATACTCAAGACGTCGGTCGTCACCGAGTCTGGGAGAGTGACGCTTGCCCCTTGAGTGACTTCCTGTGAGCTCGACCCGCTCCCGCTGACCCACGTGGTCCCGTTATAAATCTGGAGCTGGTCTGCCGTCGTGTTGTACACCATCAGGCCCTGCGCCGGTGCTACGATCGCATCCCGCTGCGCGGCTGTCATGCGCGGAGGTAACAGGCCTTTTGTCGTCGACGACACATCGAGCGCTGCCGAAGCGTTCGGAGCCGTAGCACCCACGGCGACGCTGCCGGCGTTGTAGTAGAGGTTACCGGCGTTGTTCGTCCAGCTCGACGCCCCGAGGCCCGTCACCGTCGTCGACAGTGCGTTCAGCTGAGCCTGCGTCTTGCCGAAGGCGCCGAGGATGGTGTCGGCTGGGGCGAGGACGGCGTTCGTGCCGACAGCGTAGCCCGTGAGCGGAACCTCACGGACGTCCGTGCCGAGGTTGCGGAAGGTTTTGTTACCGCTGTAGAAGTCCGCGATCGATCCGGTGCCCGTGACTGTCGGCTCTTTGCCGCCAAGCTGTCCCTGAATCGGAGATGTGACGCCGTCGAGGTAGTTGAACTCGAGGTTCGTGATCGCGCCGGTTCCAAGCTTCGTAGCTTCGATGTTCGCCGCTGCGGCAACGTCAGCGTTGACGATGGAGCCATCAGCGATCTTGGCACTCGAGACGGAGTTATCCGCAGGGATCGACGCGGCCAGAGTGGTTTCGGCATCACCGATTCGTTTCTCGAGCTTCGAAATCGCGGTCTGAAACGAATCCGTCGTGGAAACATTAAAGGGTGGGATCGTCGCCGGAGCGTAGGTCACACCCATGAGCGCCGCTCGCACAGACGCATCGAAGCTCTGCCAGGTCTTCGTTCCCGCCCAGTACTGTGCGGCGGTTCCCGCTGAGATCACTGGCTCCTTTGCGGCCAAAGAGGTCACAAGGTTTTCAATCTTCGCCTGCGGAATAATTCCATCGGCAAAATTTGTTTTTTCGTATGTTACCGCTCCAACGGCGATGGTTGTTGCGGTGGACCCCGGGCCAGTACCCGTCACATCGCCGGTGAGAGCCGTGATACCGGCAGCAGAAGGAGTTTGCCAGGTCGCCAGACCCGTAGCATCGGACGTTAGGACTTTCCCTGCGGCAGGGTCACCACCTGTGATCTTCACCTGGCCCGCGACCTCGAGTTTTGCTCCAGGCGCCGTGGCACCGATCCCGACGTTGCCCGAACCAAGGATCGTGAGAAGATCCGTTGCTCCCGAGCGGAACTTGTAACCCGCGGATTCGAGTGAGTTAAACTGCAGCTCTGTTCCTGAAAGACCGATAGCAGCGCCGTCTCCGGCGGTGGCCGCAGTGGTCGAGTTGGTGAAGCGCAGCTGGTATACGTTATTGTTGTTGATGTGTACGAGCGACTGCGGTGCCATCGTTCCGATACCGAGAGACCCGGTTCCCGAAAGTCGCA
>JBKHVY010000310.1:0-2005 GCA_046569805.1 Bacteriovoracia bacterium
TGCTTGAGGTAGCCACGGGTTTCTAGGAAGAATTGCCCAACACTTTCTTACACCGCTTTTCAGTCTCTTTTCGTATGTGAAAACATGGATCATTAACTTTTCACATCACGGAGGATCCATGAAAAGCATCGCACTCTTGTTGGCCCTGTCTAGTGCCTCGGCTTTTTCGGCTGAATACATCGTTAAGTTCGAGAACCAAAAGTCGCTCAAGAGCTTCACGGACGTCCGCGTTCTGAACGTCTCCGTCGGCAACTTCGCCGTCGTTCGTTCCAACGACAAGAACTTCCTCTCTCGTACCAAGAACATGAACGGCATCGTCTACGCGGAGCCGAACGTCACGTTCTACGCTTCAGCGAACGATGCGGACTTCAAGCGCCAGTGGGGCCTTGATAACGACGGCAAGAACTCTGGAAGCCTCTTCGGCCGCGGTACCGCGGGCGTCGACATCCGCGCGCTCGACGCTTGGAAAGTCACAAAGGGTTCGCGCGCCGTGAAGATCGCGGTGATCGATACGGGTGTGGACTACCGCCACGAAGATCTGAAGAAGAACATCATGGTCAACGACGCGGAGCTTAACGGCACGGCTGGAGTAGACGACGATAACAACGGCTACGTCGATGACATCTACGGCTACGACTTCGCGAACAACGACAACGACCCGATGGACGGCCACGGCCACGGTACACACTGCGCAGGCGTCATCGGTGCAGAACATAACCGCGTCGGCATCGCCGGCGTCATGGCCGACGTCCAGATTCTCCCGATCAAGTTCCTCACGGACTCAGGCTCAGGCACTCTCGAAGGTGCGATCTCATCTATTGATTACGCCATCAAGCGCGGCGTGAACATCATGAGTAACTCTTGGGGCGGCGGTCCGCGCACAGAGTCTCTGTTTGAAGTAATCAAGAAAGCGGAAGAAGCGGGCATCCTCTTCGTCGCCGCTTCAGGTAACGAGAACAACGACAACGATCGCTCACCGACCTACCCGGCGAACTATGAGACTGAAAACCTCGTTTCCGTGGGTGCCATCGACGGCAAGGGTCGCCGTGCTTCATTCTCAAACTACGGCGCGAACACGGTCCACGTCTTCGCTCCCGGTGTTGACACGTACTCAACCGTTAACGGCAACCGCTACAAGAAGATGTCAGGCACTTCCATGGCGTGCCCGCACGTCTCCGGCGTCGCGGGTCTCTTGCTCGCACAAAACCCAGACCTCTCGGTCACGGAGCTGCGCCAGATGCTCATCGACAGCGCCACGGACAGCGACGGTCTGCGCGGCCGCGGCGTCTCGGGCTACGTCAACGCAGCGAAAGCACTCCAGCAGTAACTTCACCCAACGGGGGCCCACTTCGGTGGGCCTTTTTTTTATGATCACCGTCCACCACCTCAACCACTCGCGCTCCCAGCGCATCCTCTGGCTCCTCGAAGAACTCGAGCTCCCCTACGAGATCAAGCACTACGCGCGCGATCCGAAGACCATGCTGGCGCCCGAATCACTGAAGGCGATTCATCCCCTCGGAAAGTCTCCGGCCCTCACCGACGGCGAGGTCACGGTGGTCGAGTCCGGCGCCATCGTCGAGTACCTCATCGACACCTACGGCGCGGGCCGCTTGAAGCCCACCGCACCCGAGCTCCTCCGGCGCTACCGCTACTGGCTCCACTACGCGGAGGGCTCCGCCATGATGCCCTTGATCCTCACACTCGTGTTTCAGAAGATCCGCTCGACGCCGGCTCCCTTCTTCCTAAGGCCCCTCATCACCGGCATCTGTAAAACGGTGGAGTCGAGCTTCATTCGCCCGCAGCTCAAGCTGCACTTCGACTACGTGAACGCAGAGCTCTCGAAGGGTCCGTGGCTCGCCGGGGACTTGAGCGGCGCCGACGTCATGATGAGCTTCCCCATCGAAGCGGCCGTCGCTCGGGGCAAACAGGACTGGCCCGAGCTCAAGGCATTCGTCGAACGCATCAAAGCGAGGCCTGCCTACCAGCGCGCACTCGCCCGCGGCGG
>JBKHVY010000311.1:0-1991 GCA_046569805.1 Bacteriovoracia bacterium
TAAGGCTGCCGAAGGCGCCTACGAGAAGAAAATACGTGCGCTCATCAAATCACCGAATGCTCTGGCGATGGGTGGTCGCGGTCTCTGTCGCAAGATCGTGACGATCTGGGATCAGTCTCACCAAGAAGCTCTCGGTCACCTTGAGATGTGTCGCCTTGACCAAGAGGATAAGGCGGCGAAGAGTAAAGCTGTCGATAAGCGTAACCTTCCTCAGTCCTCAAACGTTTCTCCGGCCACCGAAACCATAATGCCGGCTGCTTCGTCTGCTCGTGGCCAGTAGGGATCCCTAGAGCTCGTCCTCGCCGGTAAAATTGTTATTCTCGTCGATGAGCCCCTCGAGCCGTGCCAGCGTGATGATGGTCGAGGACACGATGGCGTCGCGGTCGAGGAGTGAGCCTTGGGTAGGTGAGTAGGCCATCGCCCAAGAAGAAATGACAAGGCCCAGGACTAAGAGTGCAGTGCGCATAGTTACCTCCGGTTTTTGGAAGAAACTAGCACTCTGGTTGGTGCAAAAGAACGCTCAAGGTGGGTTGTCTAAGGATCGTCACCGCTTCTCAGGCTTAAACCGTGAAAAAAATAAATGCTTGGCACTTATTTGATGAGGTAGAGCAAAGAATCCTCGAGCCCCACCACTTCATGGTCGATCTTCGCTGGGATCTCGAAGAAGTCTCCGGCCTTAAGGGTCTGAGTCTCGCCGCTCATTTTAAACTCTACGGAGCCCGTCTGGACGATGAGGATCGCTGGCGTAGGCGTCTGGTGCTTCGCGAGCACTTGACCCTGCTTGAACCCAAGCCCGATGACCTTGAAGGACGGCGAGGCCAGGACTTTAATAACTTTCTCGGCGGGGTTTAGTTTAAGTTCCTGGGCCAGCGTCGCTTTCTTTCCGGTCGCGGCCATCAAGGTAGAGGGGACGAGGGCCAAGATCATAAGAAGGGTTTTCATGGGTGTTTTCCTAGGGTTTCGAAGAACGAGCGCGGGGCCGTTTTAATGATCTTGACGCGCTCGAGGCTGAGTTGATTGAGGAATTCTCGCCCGTCTGTCGTGAGCGAAAGAAGCTTGGTCCGTCGGTTGTCTTGATCCTCGATGCGATCCAGTTGCTTTCGTTGCACGAGATCATCAACCAGGCGACTCGTGGCAGAAAGCGAAAGGTTCAGGCGCAGAGCTAAGTCTTGGATTGAGATGTGATCAGCTTGATCGACGATGTGAAGGGCGGCCACTTGCGAGAAGCTCAGCTCTTGCTCCGCCATGATGACGGCGAGGCGCTCGATGACCCGGCTAAACATCATGCGGGTGAAGCGCTCAAGAGGTGAGTTGAGAAGATTCTTGCTCATTGGGTTTATTTTATGCAATAATTGCAAATACGCAAGTGTTTTAGCGAAGGGGATAAAAATGTGGAAAAAACTGGCGATCGGTGCACTCGCTCTCTGGGTCTCAAGCCTCGCTATCTTTGGATACTACTTCGTGCGGGGAACCGGGGAAACAGGTGACGATGGGCGCCAAGCCGTCGTGCTGACGCGCTCCGAGAGGAACCTTGTTCTTGGTGAAATGCGCATGCTTCTCTCTGGTGTCCAAACGATTCTGGAAGCCGTGACCCTAAACGATATGAAACTCGTGGAAACGACGGCAAGCTCCCTGGGCATGCGCTCGGCGGCCGACGTCAATCCGGTCCTCATGGGAAAGCTTCCGTTAGAGTTTAAGAGCACCGGGATGGGGGTGCACGAGCGCTTCGACGAACTCGCGGCGCGCGTTCGGGGAGGGCTTCCGAAAGAAAAAGTCATCGTCGAGGTGAGCGACATCATGCGCACCTGCGTCGGCTGCCACGAAGCCTACCGCTTGGACGAAGCTCGCGTGACAGAGTGATCGGGGAGTGCCTAGGATGGTTGTATGAAATTTCTCATTCTTTGCCTCCTTCTCGCGTCTTGTAACGAACCTGCGATCCATCCCATGCGCGGGGACATCGTCGAGGCCGTCTATGGCCTCGGGACCGTCGA
>JBKHVY010000312.1:0-1716 GCA_046569805.1 Bacteriovoracia bacterium
GCCCGCCCAGAAAAAGCTCCCACTGTTTCTGCGAATAGGCCATGCCCATCACGAGGTCCGTTCCCATGTAGCCGGCGCGGCCGTCGAAGGTGGGCCGGGTGGGAGTGGCGTCCTTAGGCCTGACCTCGTAGAAGTAGTCTCCGATGCCTTCCGTCACGTAGGAGGGACCGACTCCGGCGAACATGCGGCAGCGCGGGCACGGAAACTGGAACAGTTCGAAGACGAGATCGGGCACCAGGACGAGGCCCTGGTAGGTGGCACTCGTGCCGGGCGTCGAGAATACGCTCCTGACGGGAAGTCCGAGCCGCAGGCGGCCCACGCCTTTTTCGTTCCACAGGATGGTGAAGAGGCGGGGCCCGAACTCAATGAGCCAGTCCAAGGGATCCATGTTCTCCCGCGCTTTGTTGTCGCCGGAGTTCACCGGAAAGGCCGCGCCGAAGCTGAAGTCGAAGTCGAAGGTGTCGTTGTTGAAGAGGCGCGCGCGCACGCCGCTATCTTCGTCGGCGCGCAGGATCTTTCCGCGGTAGCGGAAGTTCGGAACCACCAGTGATCGAACACGGCCCTCTCCGGCGGCCGGGTAGTCCGGAACGAAGCCCATGCCGCCGGCGACGCCGAGCTCGTAGAGCGGAAGGCCCCAGGCGCGGGAACTGATGAGGAGAAAGAAAACGAGCGCTTTCAGCTATCGAACGCTTCGTTGAAGTCCATGTTGTGGTAGACCTTCTGGACGTCGTCGTCTTCTTCGAGGACTTCCACGAGCTTCAGGATCTTGGCGTAGTTGTCCTTGTCTTTCACTTCTTTAGTGTTGAGCGGCAGCCGCTCGAGGCCCGATTCTTCGACCTTGATCTTGAGCTCCTCGAGCTTCTTGTGGAGTTCGCCGTAGGACTCGACGGCACCTTTGATCGTCAGGTAGCCGTCCTCGGACTCGATGTCCTCGCAGCCGGCGTCGATGAGGTCCATGGTCAGCGTGTCGACGTCGAGGCCATCGGCCTTGACCGTGAACACGGCCTTGCGTTCGAACACGAACTGCAGGCAGCCTTGCGTTCCCACGGCGCCGCCCCAGCGGTTAAAGTAGGAGCGGATGTTGCCGATGGTGCGGGTCGGGTTATCGGTGGCGGCTTCCACGAAGATCGCCACGCCGTCGAGGCCGTAGCCCTCGTAGTTGATCTCTTCGTAGTTGTCGCCGCCCTCGCCGGAGCCCTTCTTGATGGCGCGCTCGATGTTGTCGCGAGGAACGTTATTTTCCTTGGCCTTGACGAGCGCGATCTTGAGGGAGAAGTTCGATTCCGGGAGAGGACCTGCGCTTCGGACCGCCATGGTGATCTCGCGCAGAATCTTGGTGTAGTTCGCGGAGCGCATCTTATCCTGCGCCGCTTTCTTCATTTTAATGTTGTTCCACTTGCGTCCCATGCTCACTCCTCGTAAAGGCCCAGTAGGCCTTCTAGTTTGCTGAAAAGTGAGGATTTTGGCCAGTTCAAGAACGTGCGTTTCTCGCTTGTGAGAGCGCGATCTGGTTCATGAAAAAGTCTCGCAGTGTCATCCCGTAGACCGCGAGCTGCTGGGGAATGAAGGAGGCGCTCGAGAGCCCCGGAAGCGTGTTGATCTCAAGCAACACCGGCCCCTGCGGCGTGAGGATCATGTCCGTGCGCGTGTAGCCGAAGCAGCCGATCGCTTGGTGCAGTTTAAGCGCGATCTCCTGGCAGCGCAGAGTGTCCTCTG
>JBKHVY010000312.1:1726-1962 GCA_046569805.1 Bacteriovoracia bacterium
AGCACGGCAGAGGGGTGGGATTGCCCTTTGAGTCGTGCATCACGCCCACGGTAATCTCTCGTCCGACCAGAAACCGCTCCGCGAGGTAGGCGCCGGTTTCCTGCACGAGCTGCGCGCGTGCCGCCTCAAACTCCGCGTCGGAGTGGATGATAAAGAGCCCGACGCTCGAGCCGTTGGCGACGGGCTTGAGCACGATGTGCTGGTGACTCTTATAAAACTCCAGGAGCTGGTGCTGC
>JBKHVY010000313.1:0-1960 GCA_046569805.1 Bacteriovoracia bacterium
GGCGACTGGACCAAGCGCCACGAATAACCACGTCTACCTCCTCGCGCGGAATGCGACCACGCTCGACAAAGAGTTGTTCTTCGCGCGCATCGACGTCGCCAACAGCTACCAGCTCGCTGCGAACATGCCGCAGATTCCTCTCGATGGTGTGCACGAACAGGCGCAGGAGCTCAAGGACTACAAGATCCGGGCCCTCTCCGGCAACAAGCGCGCGGCCCTCGGCACCTACACCAACGGTGGTGACCTCCTGATCTCGATCCTAAAACCCGTAACGACGTCTTCAGATCTCGCCATGATCCGTCCACTTTCTGGTGCGGGGTCGAGCTACCCGACCGTCGAAGAGCTCAGTACTGTTCCGACCACAGGCCAGGTCACCCTGGCGCTCTCCATGCCGTTTAGTTTCACGGTGGGAGACGCGGGAGCGGCGGCCAGCGAGAACGTACGCGAGAGCATCGTCATGCTCTATCCGTCGAACGCCAGTGTCTCGAACGGAGGCGTGCGCGCGAGCTTCCTGAACCTCCAGGAAGACGCCATCCAAGCGACCTCGAACAGCGCTTCGTGGCAGGCCCCGTACATTAAGTAATTGCCGAATTCGTCTCACCGCGCTAGATTTTTTTAAAATCAATCTAGCGCGGTGTGTATGTTCCTCTTTCTATTCCTCATCCAGGGCCTCCTGGCCCAAGACCTCGTTCCGGAAAAAGTCAAACTGACCTTCGAGGAAGGACTGCTGTTCCAGAAGGACAACGACATCCTCATGCGCATGCGCTTTCGGGTGCAGAACCGCTTCACCGCGGAAGCCGACGGCGAGGACGTAGGAAAACTCTCACGCACGGAGTTCAGCGTGCGCCGCACGCGCCTGCGCTTCGATGGCCACGCCTTCGACCCGCGCCTCCTCTACCGCCTCCAGTTCTCCTTCACCCGCGGTGACCAAGACTGGGACAACGCGAAGGTTCCGAACATCCTGCGCGACGCGGCCGTGGGCTGGCGCTGGTCGCCGAACCACACTCTGTGGTTCGGGATCGCGAAGCTCCCCGGCAACCGACAGCGCGTCGTCTCCTCGAGCGCCCAGCAGCTCGTCGACCGCTCGATCGTCAACTCCACCTTCACCGTCGACCGCGACATGGGCGTGCAGCACTTCTCGCGCTTCGGGGACACCCGTCCGGTGTGGCTCAAGCTCGCGCTCTCGAACGGCGAGGGCCGCAACCAACCCAACAAGAACGCCTCACTTTCTACCACCGCGCGGCTGGAGTGGTTTCCGCTCGGAAACTTCCACGATGACGGTGACACCGTCGACGCCGACCTCTACCGAGAGCCCGAGCCGCGCCTCAATATCGGTGTCGCGCTCAACGCCAATCAACTCTCCGCACGCACCGGGGGCCAAACGGGTGTGGACATGGGGCCCAACGAGTTCCGTTCCATGGAGACGCGCTTCGTGGACATGGTGTTTAAATACCGCGGCACCTCGGTCAGTATGGAATACGCCAAGCGCACCGCCGGTAATCCCCTCGTCAGTCCAGGAATCTTCGTCACCTCCGGTGAGGGCTTCAACGTCCAAACAGGTCACGTGTTCGAAAACAACTGGGAGCCGAGCCTGCGCTACTCCATGGTGCGCCCCGAGCAGGAGATCCGCGGTGAAGCGCAGGAGCTCAAGCAGTACACCGTAGGTCTTTCTCGGTACATCCAGAACCACGTGGTGAAGATCCAGACTGACCTCACTCACCAGGATGCCTTCGCGACGGCCACGATGCCTGCCGGGCAGCAGTGGATCTGGCGCGTGCAGCTCGAGATCGGCATTTAACTGCCCTACTTCGCTGGGGATGTAAGTCGCGGCTTCTTCTGAGGATTTTTCCTGGTCGTTGGAAATAATTTCTTCAACCTGGTTCCAGCGAAGAGCTAATCTCAAAGGTTATCACTTAAGAATCGTGCCCTGCTTTTTGCATAGCTTGGTGCATGAAGCCTA
>JBKHVY010000314.1:0-1959 GCA_046569805.1 Bacteriovoracia bacterium
GCTTTTTGAAAAAGAAAAGGGCCCTTATGAGGACCCATTTCGGATCTCAATCATCCCCACCTAAGTGAGGCAGTTACCGCATCGAGCAGCGGTTCTTCCGCGTGCGCGAGAGAGAAGACCACGAGAGCTGCGAGGATAAGTTTTTTCATCCCTTAATCATCGCCAATGACGAGACTCGCGTCAATCCGAAGGGTCCCTAGGCGCGGTTCACCGTGATGACTTCTTCCATCTGCTCGATGGCAGAAATCGTCTTGAGGAGTTCGGAGTAATCCTTCACTTCAACCTCGAACACGAAGCTACCTTTTTGGTCAGGTAACGAGCGTGCCATCGCCGACCGAATGTTGATGCCAGCATTATTAATGGTCTTCGAGATCTTCGACAGAATGCCCGGCTTGTCGTGGGTCATCACGCGAATGTTCACGGGATGCGCGAAGGCGTAGCCCTTGTTCCACTGCACGTCGATGCGACGCGAGTTCTCGACTTCGTGAGCGCGATGGCACCCGACGGCGTGAACCGTAATCCCACGGCCACGAGTGATGAACCCGATGATGGGATCCCCGGGAATCGGATTACAGCAGCGACCCATGCGCACCTGCACGTCGTCTAGCCCATCGACGATGACAGCGTTGTCGCGGCTCACGGAGCGCCGCGCCCGACTGATGATCTGTTCGGAGTAGGTCTCCTTCGGAGTCTCCTCCTGAGGCTCTTCCTTGTAGTCGATGCCCTTGATGAGCGGAAGCACCTCGCGCAGGTGGTGCGAGCGCGCACCGATCTGCACCTGCAGCTCTTCCAGGCTGCGCAAATTCAGGCGATCATAGACCTCATGGAAGCCACCGTTTTTCTCGAGCGTCTTCGCTGTGAGGCCATATGCCTTAAGCGCGCCGTCGAGCATCTCTTCGCCGTCCTGCTTGTGCTTATCGCGCTCAACCTTTTGGAGGTACTGCTTGATCTTCGTGATCGCGCGCGAGGTCTTACAGATCTTCAGCCAGTCCTTCGACGGCACCTGTGTCTTTGAAGTGAGAACCTCAACGGCGTCACCGGACTTGAGGCGGTACTTGAGTGGCACCATTTTACCGTTCACCTTGGCACCGACGCACTGGTTCCCCACTTGCGTGTGGACCGCATAGGCGAAGTCGAGCGCCGTGGCGCCGTAGCGCAACTCCTTCACGTCTCCGGCCGGCGTGAAGATGAAGATCCCCCCGACGTCGAGGTCGTTCTTCACCACGTCCATGAACTCCGACGAGTTCGTCACGTTCTGGTTGAACTCCATGAGTTCTTCCATCCACTTGAGCTTGTTCGACGGCACGGACTTGTCGCGCTCCTTGTACTTCCAGTGCGCGGCGACGCCGCGCTCGGCGACCTCGTGCATCTCGAAGGTCCGGATCTGGATCTCGATGCGCTCGGCACCGGGGCCAATGACCGTGGTGTGGAGCGACTGGTAGTTGTTCACCTTCGGAATCGCGATGTAGTCCTTGAAGCGGCCGGGCACAGGAGTGAAGGCACTGTGAATGACGCCGAGGACTTTGTAGCACTCCGTGATGTTATTCGTGAGGATGCGAAACGCAAGGAGGTCCTGGATCTGATCGAAGTCTACGCCCCGCTGACTCATCTTCTTGTAGATCGAGTAGAAGTGCTTCGGGCGGCCGGAGACGTCCGCCACCACGCTGTACTCCATGAGCTTCTCTTGGATCGTGGCGATGGTGTCGCGGATGTACTCTTCGCGCTCGGCCTTCTTCATGCTGATCTTTTCGGCCAGACGGTAGTACGTTTCTGGGTGCAGGTAACGCAGGCACAGATCCTCGAGGTCGCCCTTGACCGAGTTGATACCCAGGCGGCTGGCGAGCGGCACGTAGATGTCGAGCGTCTCCTGCGCCTTCGCCATCTGCTTTTCTTTTGAGACGTACTGGAGCGTGCGCATGTTGTGCATGCGATCGGAGAGCTTCACGATGATCACGCGCA
>JBKHVY010000315.1:0-1952 GCA_046569805.1 Bacteriovoracia bacterium
ACCAGCTCTCCGCTCACGTGGCTATTCGCTTTGAGCGAGAGAGTGCCTTTCGCAATAATCTTGCCCTCGACAGTGCCGTGGACCTCGACGTCAAAGCCCGTGATCGATCCACGAACATGCGCTGTCTTCTCAATGATCAGCTGTGCGCCGGGCTGCGCGATCAAATGGCCCTCAATCTCTCCGCTGATGGCCGTGCGACCAGAGAAGTGCAGCTCACCAACGAGCTTTGTTCCGGCACCGAGTACACTAAAGCGTGTTGTCTTGAAGTCCTCGATATCCATCACGGAGCTCCCATTTTGAAGGGTCCAACAAGTTCTTCACGGAGGATGAGGTCTCCCTCACGGTTGAAGATGATCACAAGAAACTTCGCCTCCAGGTCGGCCGGAGGGAAGGGGGCTTCCACGGGACGAAGGCGCGCGACGGCGAAGCTCTCACCTTTATTGAAGCGAATTCCTTCGAGCCATTCTTGCTGAGTCATGGCGGGGTAGGGGGAGAGGCCTCGGCTGTCTAGCTGGAAAACAAAAATGTGGCCCGTCACACGATCGGCTTCAGATCCGGTATTAATGAGCTGGAAGCGCAGCACCCGTTTTCCCGCACTATCTTCAAGGGTGATGTTTCCGAGCTTGATCAGTTTCTTCGCAGTAAGATTTTGGAGGGCATAGGGTTTTTTGACGGGACCGAGCCAGATGTCGGTCTCTGCGACGCCGGTGGCAGTGAGCTTCGCCTGAAGGTTTGCCACTGTCGCCTGAAGGTCTTTGATCTCACCAGAGAGGCTCTCGCTCTGTGCCTCAGAAATTGTGGTCTTGGGGAGAGTCGGCATTTGCACCGAGAGTTGGCGTCCACCTTTCCACAGAACACTCACAACAACGAAAAGAACAAGGCCCGTGACGAGAAGCGGGATCAGGATAAGGAAGCGCTGGAGGCGCTTCTTGGATATCACCAGGAGCCTGGGGGGTTCTGGATGATCGTGCAGGATCAGATGCAGGTCTGAGGATTTTTTCTCGATCATTCGTTACTCTTTAAAAAAACGCTGGGAGGGGGTGAAGGCGACGTTAGCTGCGTCATACTTCTCCCACAGTTCAGCGACAATCTTCCATTCATAGTTATCGTCTTGACGCAGATAGAGCGTTTTCTTTCCGATGTCATTGATCACCACAGATCGATAGTCCTGGCGAAGAGTTACTACCGCGTAACCCTCAGCGGTCAGGATCGAGGCAGAGTCGATGGTAATCACTGGGCTGTCGGGGCGTGAGAACACGGCTTGCTTGTACGCTTTGTAGGCGTGGTAGCCCCCGCGGCTACGGTCCTTGAACTCCGTTGGATGGTAGTAGGAGATGTAGTCCGCGAAGCGCTTCTCTTGCCATGCCTTGGTCCAGCCTTCTACAACACCCATGAGCTCCGTGCGCGCCTTATCCCACGCTGGCTTCGAGAGATGCGTCACCTGCTGGACGATGATGATCGGCGTGTGCTCGAGGTCGAGGTACTGCGAGACCGCCTTCAGGTCGAGGTCATTCACCACGACGCAGCCCCGAGAGTCGAGGCCCTTGTCGATGCGAGTGGCATCGTCAGTCGAGTGGAGCCAAATGCCACTTCCCGTTTTCCCGTTCCGTTGGTCGATGAGGTTTGGGTAGTCGGTCGTGAAGGCCCCAGCTCCGTACATCTTGGCCATTTCCCCATGGCGCTTGTGGAGATAGGAATCGGAGTAGAACTCCTTCAAGGTGTAGATGCCTTCTGGTGTCTTGTGGTCACCCTCGCGAACTTTGTCACCACGGGCCTTGCCACTGGCGATCTTGAAGCTCTTCACAAGTTTTGGGTACCCCGCTTGATTTTCATACACGAAGAGAGAGTGAGTCGATTTCTCAACCAAAAGAACGTGATGGGTAAATCTGCTGTCGAGGGTAACCAGGTTCGCGGGCAGAAAGTCCTGGGCGTAAGCCAAGTTCAAACACAGG
>JBKHVY010000316.1:0-1949 GCA_046569805.1 Bacteriovoracia bacterium
CCGCAGCTACACCGACGATCTCTACCGTCGCCTCAAGCCGCGTGAGAAGAAGATTCTCTTCACGAATGCGGTGAGCTTAGTCGACCAGCTCGAAGCCATCCGCAACGGCCAGCGCCAGGGAACACTGACGAACGAGATGCTCAAGAAACTCTCGGGCTTTGCCTACGGCACCTACTCGTATGCTCCGGGCTGCAAGGGCGATCTCCTCGTAACACTCACCGTCCTTTCAAAAGATGGCCGCACGGAAACCTTCATGGCGCAAAACAAGCCTTCGTTCGTCATGGGTGACATCGCTTCCCGCATGTTCGAAGCCTACCAGCGCACGTCGTTCCCAACCACGCTTCGCATCGGCGCGCGTCAGCTCAAGCTGGTCGGAGGTCTCAACGGAAGCGTTGATCGTGTGCGCTCAACGAAGCAAGCCGAAGTGGCGTGTGAATCGCTCGATGCGCGTCTTCCGACAGAAGCCGAGTACGAAGCCATCTCGGCCTACGGTGACTGGTCCGGCGGTGTTTCTCTCAACGACGGAACCTGGGCGATGGAGAACGATCGCGTGTACCACGCCCCCTTCCGCTCGATGCCTGTGCGCAATACCTGGGAAGTCAACGAGACCGAGTACCTCTACTATTGCGTAAAGTAGTGGCCACAAAATGAGGCATCTTTATTTAAGCTTAAGGTAAGGATTTCGCGTAAACCCTTGGGATATCGACGGGTTCCGAATACTTAAGCTCAATGCCTCAATTCTCATAGAAAATCATAACTAACCGATAAGCTTTCAAACCTTTTTCAAAGGCCAAGCCTGATTCATTGGTTAGTTCTGCTCGCGCTTTCACTCGTGACGATCAGCTGTTCGCAACAAAAGGCGACGAAGGCAGAGTTTTCATTCACCATCGGCGCCATCTCCACCTCGAGCTTTCCGGGTGGACTCATGATCTACGGACAGAACGCGACGAAGACCGCGGTCTTTGGCCAACGCCACTTCTCGGGCCCCATGGCCCTCGACCTCCAAAACGGCGACTGGCAGTTCTTCGCCGTCGGCTGGGCCGGAACCTCACCGCTACCTCCTGTGCTCTCCCGGCGTTCGTTCCCTCGAGCGCCTTCCTCGCCACGAACACTCCACAGACCGTGAGCCTCCACGCCTGTAACGATCTCACGGGCCTCAGTGCCGCCAGCGACTGCACGGGCCGTGTGAGCGAACACCGCTCCTTCCGCGTCGTCTTCCCGAGCTACCGCGGCTCCGCCGAAGACGTCGAACACCTCGAGGCGAGCGACCTACGCGGATCATGCGTTCCCGCCAACGCCGCGGGCCTCGCGGCCACGAGCAACACGATTCCTGCTGGAAGCGATCGCTTCTACCTCGCCACCGAGATCCAGGCCTTCACGTCCACCGACTGTAGCGGCGACTCCTACGGCTACCTCTTTAAGAACGGTCTCACTCGCGGCGACGAGGACACGGAAACACTCGTGTTCGACGCCGGCAACATTACAAAAGTCTTCCTCCTCTACGACGAAGTATCGTCACCGCCACCGGCGCCACCGACGATCCTTGGAGTAAACGGAAACCAGGACGCTATCATCGATAGCATCTTCTCAAGCAATACTCCATTGACGTTTCATTGGACTCCGCAAGCAGGGATCCAAGCCTACACGATTCGCGTAACGAACTCCCTCAGTGCAACAGAGTGCAGCATTGTCGAATTCCCGGGCGGTGTTTCACAGTACGCATTCTCGTCTTGCTCACCTACGACGGATGATACGCTGACGGTCTGGATGCAAGCCCGCGACGCAGCCGGCAACCTTTCTCCAACTACCACTTTCAAATTTGTGAACAGCTGGCTCACACCGCTCGGGCAGCTGCCTACCGCGCGCTATGGCTTTAAAGCGGTAAAAAACAACTTAAACCAGATCATTCTCTGGGGAGGGTACGATGGAGGGCTCACGAGCCAAGGCCT
>JBKHVY010000317.1:0-1945 GCA_046569805.1 Bacteriovoracia bacterium
AGAAAGTTTATCCGGAGGCGGTCCTTGAAGACGAGAAGGGGATCCTGTCGGTCAACTATGCCGTTCTCGTGGCACCCCTGATCGAAGCCGTGAAAGAGTTCTACCGCGAGTGGCAGGGTGACAAGGCCGTGCTCATGCGAGACATTGCTTCGGTCGATGAGCGGGTCCAGCGCCTTGAGGCGGAAAACCAGGCACTCAGGGCACAGAACGAGGCCATTAAGGCGCATCTCTGCGCGAAAGACCCGAAAGCTGCGCTCTGTTATTAACTAGGGCCCCACGTCGTTTTCGATCGCATGGTGGATCGCCTCGCGGAACATGCGCCAGTAGCGCATGCTCTGGTGCGGGTCCGAGTTCGGAAGCTCCAGCGTGTAGGTCGGAATCCCGAGCTCCATGCCGGCCCAGTTCCCGAGGCTTCCCGGGAAGTGCGGGTAGTTCGAGACCTTGTAGCCCGAGGCCTTCTCGGCCATCGTCAAGAGGAGATCCTTCGCGGGCTTCGTGTCCCGGTGGGCGAGATCAGGCCCGTCGTAGTCGAGCATCATGAGCGGCGAGTGGACGGAGATGATCTTCGTCGGAGTGTAGCGCTTGACGAGGTTCACCTGGAACACCACCTCGGGCTCGCTCAGGGGCTTTTTGCCGGGGAAGCGGCGCTTGTCCTTGCCGTGGCGCTGGGTCCAGAGGCGAATGGCGTCGGCCTGCCAGTCTTTAGTCGGGAAGTTACGGTTGACGTCGACGCCGCGGGCGTTGGTGCGCGTCGGCTTTGCCTTGAAGAACGAGTCGGGACTCACAATCGGCGCCACCACCACTACGCGCTCGGACCAGTCCCAGGTGAAGTCCTTGAGGTCGTAGAGAATGTCGTAGCAGAACTTGATGGGCGTGATCTCGTCGCCGTGGGTGCCGCACATGATGAGCGTCACGTTCTTTTTCTCGAGGTTCGTCTCGTCACCGAACACTGCCCAGGCGATGGGGTGACCATCAACGGAGCTGCGGACGTGGTGCCAATCGAACTCTTCGCAGCGACTTTTTCCCCAGCGGTAGCGTGTGAACTCCGTGTCCGTGCGCGCACACCACTTCTTCAAGGCAGGAGTGAGTTCTGGCAACGGGGCAGGGGCGATCTCTTGGGTCGTGGGTTCGGTAACAGCTTCAACCGTGGTCACAGGGACAGGTGCCTCTGGGATGGGTTGAGGTGCAGCGCAGGAGAATAAAAAGATAAGAGTGATCCAAGTTTTCATGAGTTTTGATTGTAGGGGTAGCCCTCTTCTCTGTAAAATCCTCAGATGCGCTTTTGTCTTCTGACTCAGAATCCGAACACCTATTCTTCCCAGGCCTTGTTCAAAGCCGTCGCCGCGCGGGGGCCCGTGGATATGCTTCATCCGCTTAAGCAGCGAATCACTTGGCCAGAGTCCCAAACAAGCTACGACGTGACACTCAACCGCGTGTCAGCGGTCGACGACGAAAGTTTTCTCTGGACTCTCTTCCAACAGCCCCGCTGGGGATGCCAGGTCAACTCCTGGTCCCTGCGCCAAGCTCTGTGGGATAAATCGCGCCAAGCACTGTGGCTTGCGCAGCGGGGCCTTCCTGGGATCCCGTTCTTCATGCACCGAGGGGAACTCCAGGAAAGTGACCTGGCCTGGGAGCAGTTCCGTCACGCGCACCAGTCGCCTCATGGGTGGGTCCTGAAAGTCAACCGTGGCATGCGGGGTGTAGGGGTTCATTTCTTTGATAAGACCCGCACCCTCTTCGAGTGGCTCGAGACGCTCCATCGGATTAATGATCAAGACTTCATCATCCAGCCGCGCCTGGCGCCGGGCCCGGAGTTTCGGCTCACACTCCTAGGCCAGGAGACCTGGGCCTTACTCGAGCGAGAGAACCTCGACGGAGTAGCGAACTTCGCTCAGGGTGGAAAGGCGCGAGAACTGACACGTATTCCCACGGACCTTGCGATGCT
>JBKHVY010000318.1:0-1939 GCA_046569805.1 Bacteriovoracia bacterium
CTGCCAGGAGCACTTCGCAAAAACGAAGCTCTTCCAAGAAATGGACCAGCTCTTCGCTAGTATTTCTTCCAGACGACGCGATTAACGTAGTCCGTGTAACTATGGATGATCCTCACCACCTTATGTGACACGTCGGGCATCGAATAGTCCGCAACCGGGCGACGCACGACTTTGTGACTCCTCTCGAGGCGCAGCACTTCGATCGCCTGTTCGACGCGCTCGAGCTCAAGGCCCGTCATCATGACACTCGCCTCCTCCATGCCTTCTGGACGCTCGTGCGCTTCACGCAGGTTGATCGCCGGGAAATCCAGGATCGACGACTCCTCTGTGATCGTCCCGCTGTCAGAAATCGTCACGAAGGACTTCTGCTGCAGGCGATTGTAGTCGCTGAAGCCCAGGGGCTTGAGGAGCTGGACCTCGGGACTGAGCTTTATGCCGAACTCCGTAATCTTCTTAAGGGTTCGCGGGTGCGTGGAAACGATCACCGAAATCTTGTGCGTTGCTACAAGCGAATTCAGGATCGTCGCGACCTTCTGGAGATTCTTTTCGGAGTCGACGTTCTCTTCCCGGTGACAGCTCACGAGGAAGTACTTGTGCTCGTCGAGACCTAAGCGGGATAACACATCCGAGGCCTCGATCTTATCCCTGTAGTGGTGCAGGACCTCGAACATGGGACTGCCCGTCTTGATCACCTGGTCACTCGGAACACCTTCCCGCAAAAGATACTCGCGTGCGATCGAGGAGTACGTGAGGTTAATGTCAGAGGTGTGATCGACGATCTTGCGGTTAATCTCCTCGGGCACGCGCTGATCGAAGCAGCGGTTCCCGGCCTCCATGTGGAACACCGGAATCTTCCGGCGCTTCGCCGGGAGCACGGCCATGCAGGAGTTCGTATCTCCGAGCACCAAGAGAGCATCCGGCTTAATCTTCGCGAGGACCTCGTCGACCTTCGCGATAATGTTCGCGATCGTCTGCGCGGCTCCAGGAACCGCGGCATCCAAGAAGTGATCGGGCTTCCGAATCCCCAGGTCGTCGAAGAAGATCTGGTTGAGTTCGTAGTCGTAGTTCTGGCCGGTGTGCACCAGCACGTGCTCGCAGGTTAAGTCCAAGGCCGCAATCGTCCGCGACAAGCGAATGATCTCGGGTCTCGTACCCACGACGGTGCAGACTTTCAGTTTTTTCATAGCTCCAACTTTGGTAAAGGGCGGGCGTAGGTATCAGGTCGACTCCGATCGAAGATCTCGTTGGCCCAGAGCATGACGTACATCTCGTCCTCGCCGATGTTCGTGATGTCGTGTGTCCAACCTGGGATCGTCTCCACCACGCAAGGCGACCACCGGACACCGTAATCTCATACTCGCGGCCATCGACCAGGGACTTAAATCGAAACAGGGCCTTGCCTTTGAGCACCACGAACTTCTCATTCTTCGTGTGATGGTAGTGCCCACCGCGGGTCACTTTCGGGTGCGCCGTAAAAAATGAGAACTGACCTGAGGCGCCAGTCTTAAGCACTTCCACGAAACTCCCCCGTGGATCGGTGTGCGCCACAAGCGGAAAGCTGAAATCCGCTTCGGCTTGGTAACTTAAGAATGTTGCGTAGAGCGCCCTCTCGAAGCCCACCCCCACGGAACTGACCTCGAGACTATTTCGAGCATCCTTAAAAGACTTAAGCTTACTGGCCAGATCACCGAGGCTCGTTTCATACGTTTCCTCGATCTCACGGAATCCACTTTCCAATGAAAGACTCTTAAGTTCTTTTAAGAAGCTCTCCACCACCGTATCGACGTAAACGAGCTTCAAAAGCTTCGCCGGGTCACTGATGGAAATGTCCAGACCATGACTGATGTTGTGACAGAAGGTCGCCACCACGGAGTTATAGTTAGGCCTGCACCACTTCCCGAAGACGTTCGGAAGGCGGTAGATGGCAACCGGATTCCCC
>JBKHVY010000319.1:0-1925 GCA_046569805.1 Bacteriovoracia bacterium
CTCACCAGAAATCATTCCCCCATACGAGAGAGATTTTTGGTGAGGCTTAGAGCAATTTCTAGGCCTCTCCATGTGTTTGTAAGCTGTTGAATCTTAAGACGAATGAGCGCAGTGCAAAGGTCATTTATCACATGAACTCTGTAATAACTTCTCGCCAGCACCCACGACCTATCGATTGGGCCTAGAATACCTCTCAGCGAGGTTTATATGAAATTTGCCAAGTTCACGATTCTTAACCCGAAAGACCAAATGACTTCTCGAGAGACGGAAACGGAGATGCTCATCAACACAGACCACATCGTGTCGGTGAAGCCGATTCGCATCGCGAGTCCCGATCGCCTCATCAATGGTTTCTGGATTCGCACCACAAACGGGAAGAAATATAAGGCGCTGAAGATTCCGAAGGAACTCTTGGCGGCGATCGGCGAAGAGTACGCGCGGCCGATCAACGTCAACCTCGACGCTGACGAATCCTTTCCGCAATAGCTATTCGTTCCGGCACAGGGCGGCCTGCACCTTCTTGGAGTAGAAGTCGCCCTGGGTCTCGGCATCAACCTCAAAGCAATCCCCGGCCTTTTCCGACTTGCGCACGAAGCGGTAAGTGACCTGTTCCGGTCGGCACTTCATGTCAGAGACTTTCTCCGCGAACGAGTCGTTTTCTCCCACGAGCCAGCAGTCACCTTTGAGTTCTCCGGTCTTGCGCCAGGCGAGCATGGTTTTTTGCGGCCGGCATTTCTCAGCTTTGACTTTCTTTTCCCAGCGACTGCGACCTAGTGTCTTATGCACTTCGAAACAGTCTTTTGTGAACTCGTAGGTGAGATCCGCTTCTTCAGGCCGGCACTCGTCCAGCGACACTCTCGCCTTAAACTGGCTTCCACCTGTGGGGTCGACGAGGTAGCAGGTTTTCTTTTCCACATCGAAAGAGTAAAGCGCATCCGCTGGGGCGCAGGGGAGGACGTCGCGTGACTTCTCTCCGTAGTTCTGTCCTTGAGTCGTCTGGTCAACTACGTAGCACGCACCTTTGTGCCATAGGAAGTTAACCTTCTCCGGCTTGCATTCCAATGATTTGACTTTCTCCACATAGGCATCACCACCCGAGGGGGCATGTAAACGCACACAGTCTCCGAGGGGAAACTGCGTGGCGCTGGGGTACCACTTGTAGGTCGTGGTCTCGGCGAGGGCAGTGGTTGAGAGAACTAGAATCATCAAATAACGCATAGATTTTCTTATATTACCCTCAGTTTTCTCGGGAGCTACCGAAAAGGTAAACACTGAGGTGCTTATGCTGAATCTTTTCCAGAAATACCGTCGCTTAGGAACTTCCACTCAGCGCGTCCAGCGCGAGGAGTTCTGCCAATATTTCTTCGCCATCCCTGAGCACGCCTGGATGAACGAGTGCACGCAGACTTACGGCGTCTTCCGCGCTTGCTTCGAGCGCCTTCCGTCGGCACTTCTGGTCACGCTCATGCGCCAGCCGCTCTTGTTTGTTCAATCACAGAACTTCACGCAGCAGACGGCCGCGCGCTATCAGCTGCACAACACCGTCGTGATCTTTCCCGAGTACCAACGACTGCTCAAGCGCGGCGCCAGCGAAGCCGTGGCGTTCGTCGCCCACGAGCTCGCGCTCGTCTTGTACGAGATCGACGCCGCTTCCGAAAAAGATCCCCTCATGGCCGAAGTCGAAGCCGACAAGTTCGTCTGCGACCTGGGCCTCGCCGACGAACTTGAGTCACTCTTGCTCGCAATGGACGAAAGTACTGAAAAGCGGCTGCGCCTGACGTACCTGACGTTCAAGGCGTTTGGTGTGAGCTAGCTTTAGTTTAAAAACCCATTCTGAATTCAATTGAGTTAAGCTCTGAATCCAAGACTCTTCTAAAAGCTAAGGCTAACAGAATATTTTCACTAAATTTATAGCTAGATTGTAT
>JBKHVY010000320.1:0-1907 GCA_046569805.1 Bacteriovoracia bacterium
CGCTGAACCTCAGCTCGCAAGACAAAAAAGACATCGTAATGTTCGCGACCAAGCTCCAGCTCAAGACCAGCATGATCCTCGGCATCGGAGGCCACCAGCTGGACGAGCAGATGGAGTGGATGAAGTTCGGAGCCGAGCACGCCTTCGACGGCTACCTGCTCGTGACCCCCCTCTACGCTAAGCCAGGCCTCGTGGGACAGACGAAGTGGTTCGAGGCGCTCATGAACCTCTCGACCCGCCCGTGCATGCTCTACAACGTACCGGGCCGCTCGGCAGTTGCCATGCACCCGGACGTGCTCAAGAATCTCAAGGGCCACAAGAACCTCTGGTCTTTAAAAGAAGCTTCTGGCTCGATCGAAAAGTACTCGCAGTTTCGCCAGGCGAACCCCGGGCTTACGATCTACTCGGGCGACGATGCACTTCTTCCTTTCTTCGTCCCGATGGGATGCACTGGCGTGGTTTCTGTCGCCGGGAACGTCTGGCCCGCGGAGACGCGCCGCTATGCTGAACTCTCGCTCGCCCAGAAATTTGATCGCGTCTTCCCGCTTTGGGAAAAAGCTTCGAACTCCCTCTTCCTCGCGTCGAACCCGCTGCCCGTGAAGGCCCTGCTCCATCACAAAGGCTGGATCAAAACACCGACGATGCAAGCGCCGCTTCACCACGATGACTTCAAGCAAGTTACCGTGCTGGCAGAAATCGATAAAGAAGTTCAGTCTTGGATGAAGGAGAACGCATGAGCTGGGAACAACTCTTAACTGATCTTGAAACCGGCAAAGTCCGCTCCGCGGAAAAGCGTGGAACGGAGTGGCACGCCAACACGGCCGTGAAAGAAGGCATCCTCGCGGCGTTCAAGGCCGGGCAGCTGAAAGCTGAAGGTGGCTTCGTCGATAAGCACAATCTCTTCCCGCAGGAGTTCACCGTGGATCGCGGTGTGCGCCTCGTCCCTGGTGGCTCGTCGGTGCGTCGCGGTTCCTACGTCGCGCGCGGCGTGGTCATCATGCCACCGGCGTACGTGAACGTCGGCGCCTACGTCGACGAAGGAACGATGGTCGACTCCCATGCGCTCGTTGGCTCTTGCGCACAGATCGGAAAACGCGTGCACCTCTCCGCTGGCGTACAGATCGGAGGTGTTCTCGAGCCCGTCGGCATGCGGCCGGTGATCATCGAAGACGACGTCTTCGTTGGTGCAGGATCGATCATCGTCGAAGGTATTCTCGTGCGCACGCGCGCCGTCATCGCGCCGGGAGTGATCCTTTCAAAGGCAGTCGAAGTCTACGACGTCGTCAACCAGCGCGTGATCCCACGCGGAGAAGGCATTCCAGAGGGTGCGGTCGTGGTCCCGGGGACGCGCGCGTTCTCGAGCTCGAACGAGTTCATCAAGGACCGGGGGCTCATGCTCCAGTGTCCGATCATCATCAAATACCGCGACGAGAAGACCGACACGTCCCTCGTCCTTGAAGAGGCGCTCCGCTAATGGAAGAGACAGTTTGGAAAGGCCAGTTCGTTCACGTCACCACAGAGACAAAAGAGGAACACGTGTGGGAGCGCGCCTACATCCCTGACGGCGTGGTCGTCTTTCCGGTCACCGACGACGGAAAGATTCTCTTCATCCGCGAGCGCAGGCCCCACGAAACACCTCCCGTGCGCCTGAAGGCGATCTCGGGAGTCCTCGACTACGGAGAGAAGCCGATCGTCAGTGCCCAGCGCGAGATCCGCGAAGAGATCGGCTTCCGCGCGGATGACCTCAAGGAATTCTGGCACTACTCCACTAGCGGCACCGTAAACGCCAACACCTACTTCTTCCTCGCGAAGCAGCTGAAGGAGTCGAAGCTCCCCAACCCGGACGGCGAAGACATCATCGAAGAAGTGATCGCGATGACTCCGGCGGAAGTGACCGCGAAGATCGA
>JBKHVY010000321.1:0-1892 GCA_046569805.1 Bacteriovoracia bacterium
TAAGCTACGACATCCTCTGCCCGCGACTCCCCCAACCGCGACCCAAGGAAGGCCACAGCATCAGCACGATCAAATGGCTGCAGGTAGAGCAGACGAGGCTGCTCATTGTATACATTCGAAATCTCCTGCTTAGCGGAGGCCCCGCGCCAGTCGGCCGAGCGACAAGACAATGCGAAATTGGGACATTCCGCTTGAAGAAGCTTTCCGAGCACCCGATTCACAGGATCAAACTCGCGGGCAGCCGAAAGCTCGTCCAAGCCGTCGATGATCAGGCGTCCGCCAGGAGGAACTAGCCGCGCCGGGTAGGGGTGTTCAACAAAGCTCCGCGCATGGCACATCTTCCAACCATGGCGCTTAGAGAGCCACTCCAAGATGGAGGACTTCCCTATACCAGGCTCGCCGAGCACGATCAGGGGCATCGACATATTATCGATATCAAGGTCAAAGACCGGAACTTGGTTTCCGGTTTCGTCCTGATAAGTGAGTCGACGCGAAAGGTAGTAGTTCATCTTCAAAAAAAAGACCGACCTCCAGGACTCTAGAAATCGGCCAGTAGGCTAGGCGAGCGCTACTGAGAACGATAGAGCTTCTTTCGTCCAATTTCAAGCCGAAGTAGCGGTCGCTCGCGCGGTCGTCGCCGAGATGGGGTGCCTACATACCAGGTCGCATACTGTCGGACGCATGAGCTTGCGCTGCGCTCTTTTAAACTCACGCAATCGGCTCACCGACAGCCTTTCCGGGAAAACAAACGTGGGCAGCGAAAGCTGCTTTAGTATATCCCGAACCTTTTGTGTGCCGGAGAATTTAAGCCTGAGTACTCGAAACCCAATAGTCTGCTACAGGACAAAGCCCAGCAAATCGTGCCACAAAAAAGCGACTCCAGGCTTCTTGCCTAGAATCGCTTATTGAGTGGACTCAACTGGACGACTTTAGAACTTTTCTGGCCCGCTTCAAAGCGGCCGTCACATCCCGCTGAGGCAGCGGGCCTTCCAACTGGCCCGGATCTCTGGACTCACGTCAGGGGCCTGGGTGGGCGATCACCCAGGTCTACCCGACACCCAATCAGCTTTCTCTGGTCGGTTTTCGAAGCCTTCTACTCGCAGCCTCTCTCACCGACTCAGACTCATCCTTTGATAGATCAAGCAGTACGTGAAGCGGCACCATCTTGTTGTACGCTATTCGTCGCCTTACCTCTTCTTGATCATCTCTAGCCAACCGTTCCATTACGTCGCGAGGCAGCTTGTTTTTTTGCGCGACAACGAATCTTACATCCGGATCAGCGTCGGTGGCTAGTATCGCAAGAATCTCGGAGGGCACTGTCTTGTTATGGGCGACCCAAACTTTCATTTCAGGGAAGTGATTGATGATTTCGTACCACACCTCCAGCGAAGCACTGTCGGTTGCCGCACGTTGGTAGTCAGTAGGTACGTGGCTAGTACGCAGTTCGATAAATTCTTTGGCTGATCGTATCATCTTTAGAACTCCGAACCTTTCAGATCCTTCCAGTTGATTTCCTTACCCACGTCACCTTTGTGCTTCCGAACAATAAAGTTACCGTACTCGTCCGCATCTCCGATCCATTTCAGCCCCTTTCCAGTCTCTTCGTATACTTTCCAAGAGGAGCCGCCGTGCCCGGCTAAGTCCTTCGACCACCACAGGCCATCAGACTTACTCCGGTAGAACTTGCCGAAGCCTCGGTGACTCATCACCTTATCCGTTCCTTCGCGAGTGATCTGCCAGGGCTTCCAGGTCTTCGCTCCGAAGTCCCCGCCAGAGGGCATGGTGCTGATAAACTCGTCACCACTACCCCCCTTTAGAAGGCTGGCAAGCTTTTCACGCAGTTCCTTGAGCTTCGGAAACACGTTCTTTAAACCACCCTTGAGGGCTGGCAA
>JBKHVY010000322.1:0-1890 GCA_046569805.1 Bacteriovoracia bacterium
TGATCGCGGATCGCGTCGCGCTCCATGAGGATCTCATGGAAGGCTTCGCCGTACTCAAGCCGCGTGCAGTCCCGGTGCTTCTCGCAGAAGCTCCTCTGGCGACCGGGGAGCACGTAGGTGTCGATCCCGGCCTGGAGCAGAAGCACAGGAGTGCTGATGCCCGGAGCGAGCTGGTCGATGGTGCGCGTGGCCTTAAGGCCTGAATCCACCCAGCGGGCGGTGGCGCCCGCGACGATGATCTCCGGGAAGCGCTGGAGCTGTTCCTTACTCGCTTCGAAACGTACCTCAGAGTGCGTGACCTCGTTCGCCGCAAAGGTATCGTTCTCCGGCACGTAGGGCCCGCGGCCAGGAGCATAATTTGCACCTCGGCGGATCTTCACCAGGAAGGCCGCGTAGACGCGCGCCACTGCTTCCGAATAGGGATCGGTGTTGATCTCAAACATCGGCGCACTTAAGACTGCGCGCTTAAAAAAAGTAGGTCGCTGCGCCATGAACAGGGTCGCGACCGCACCGCCCATCGAATGCGAGAGCAGGTAGTACCTGTGTCCCAGCGAGCGCGGACGCACGACTTCAGTCATCCACTGCTCGAGGTCACGGACGTAGTCGTTAAAGCTCAGGACGTGGCCTTTCTGTGTATCTTTGAGCAGTCGCTCGGAGAAGCCCTGACCTTGATGATCGAGGATAAAGAGATCGTAGCCCCAGTCACGCATGTCGTAGATGAGTTCCGCATATTTAACGGAAGCCTCACTGCGGCCAGTAACGATCACGAGCGACTTAGAGTTCTCGGGTTTCGTGAAGGCGTAGCTTCGAAGTCGCAGGCCCTGAGCATTCGTGAAGTCAACCACCTCACCGGTCTCGAAGTGCGCGGCGATCTCACGGTTCCACAGCTGTGGGAACTGGTCCTCGCGCACGGCGAAGGCGTTCCATGTGAGTAACAGAGTGAGGATTAAAAGTTTCATCCAAAAAACTCCTACGTAGGAACTAGGCCCGTTCTGTCTCGACGCTGATTTTTGCGTGGAGCAGTTTGTGGATCGGACACTTGTTGGCGATCTCAGTGAGTTTCAGTTGCTGCTCTTCCGTGAGGTGCGGATCAAAGTGCAGCACACGCCCGATGCGTACCTCGGCACCTTCGGAAAGAGTTTTCACTCCCACGCGCGTAGTCCCGAGGTTCCACCCCTTGCGCGAGCCGTACATCTGCATCGTCTGCAGCGTGCAGCCGACGAGGGCCGCTTCGAGGAGTTCGTGGGGATTAGGGCCCTTATCTTCGCCACCAAGTGAGGGCAAGAGATCGGCACAGAACTCGTGACGTGCATCAGAGAATGTGACTTTATACGGTTTTTCGAGGGTGCCGTGCACCATAGGGCCTCCCAGCAAGACGGATCCATTATAGCTTTATCTCTATGAAGCCATTTGACCAGAGTTATTGGGATCAGAACTACATGGACCTGAAGTCCATCGACGGCATCGGTAACGTGAAAGACCATTCGCGCTACCTGAGTGCTTACTTTAACTTAGAGGGCTTCGAGGTCGAGTCCCTAGTCGATCTGGGCTTTGGCTACGGGCATCTTTTGAAAGAAATGGTAAGAACGTTTAAACCCCATCGCGTGGAAGGGATCGAGCCCTCGCCGCCGGCCTTTAAAAGAGTGAAGCTCTCCGGCGCTAAGCTCTACCAAGAGGACCTCCTCACCTGGTGCCAGCATCCCACGCGGGCAAAACCGAAGTTTGATCTCGGGATTTCGAACTCTGTGTTTCAGTACATCCCCGATCGCGAGCTGAAACTCATCTTGCCGCTCCTCGCCCAGCGCGTGCGCTACCTCTACCTCACGGTGCCGACCGACATCGAGTACCAGCGGCAACACGCTGAGCTTGAGTTTCAAGACCCCTGGGCCA
>JBKHVY010000323.1:0-1876 GCA_046569805.1 Bacteriovoracia bacterium
ACCTCAAGGAAGTGGATCGAGCGAGCGAGCTCGGAATCTACGACGAGCATCTCTTTGCTTACCTTAAGCGTGAGCTCGAGACGGCAACGTCGCCACAGTTTTTTTTCGTCCTCACGACGACGAGTCAGCCGCCCTTTGATCTTCCGCTCAGCCATAAATCGCAAGGGCTCAACCGACTTTCGCCGTCCGAGAAAAAGTCCTTCGGCCGAGATTCCGATGACGTTCTCGCTCTTGCGAAAAGTCTCCAGTACTCGCTTGGACACCTTGCGGGTTTCATCGACGGAGTTAAGAGTGGACCTCTTAAAGACAACCTCGCCCTCGCGGTGACCGGAGACCACGCCTACTGGGTTGGCCGTAACCGCGGTGACGAGAACCTCGTACAACGCTTGGGTGTTCCTTTCTATCTGTATCTTCCTTCAGACCTGAAGCCAGAGACGTGGAACAAAGAGAACTGGGGGTCCCACGTGGACATCCTTCCAACGCTCTTCGAGGCGACACTCCCGGGGAAGGCCTACTGGGGATTCGGCCAGAGCCTGTTCAAGCCTCGCGGTGCGGGACTCAATGCTCAGAACGTAGTTGTGAGTGATGTCGGGGCCTGGATTGGCGAGCGCGCAAAGTGCTGGACCTCAGAAACGGAGAAGACTCTGGTTGACTGCGTTGCGACGGATGAGCTGAAGGCCCTCCTACAATTTAATCGAGCGCAGATGGGACTTGCTGACGAGTTCCTACGGACACAGGCTTCAGGTCAGATAGGCCTTCTGCCGTAGGTAGTGGTCTGCGATGACGATCTTTGCCATGGCTTCTACGACGGGAAGCACGCGCGGAAGAAGGCAGGGATCGTGGCGCCCGGCCTTTGCCTTATCACCGACGGTAGACGGCGCTTTGAACACGATACGCATGCTAAGCGGATCACCGTTCGAGATGCCGCCCTCCATGCCTCCGAAGTTCTTCGCATCCTGAGACAAAATACTTCCTGCTAGGCCCGCAGCTTCGAAGCCCACGCCGACTTCGAATCCGAGGCAGCCGGGGAGAGAGAGCATGGCTCGCGCGAGGTCAGCCTTAAGTTTCTCAAACGCCGGTTCGCCGAGGCCCGCGGGGACTCCGTCGACCACAAGACCTACGACGCCACCTGCGGATTCCCCACGAGCTTTGCAGTCTAGCAAAAACGCTTCTGCTTCAGTCGAGCGATCCTCATTCGTGAAACCGAGAACTGTCCGATCTCTTTTGAGCACCGGACCATTCTTGTGAGGGCCAATCGTTTCGCTCCACGCGAAGGCGGTCACCTGGGGAAGCACGAGACCTGCGAAGTAGCCAGCGATGACTCGAGCCACAGTTTCGCGACCAGATGAGCGACCGCCGCCACGATGATCTCGGATGCCGAACTTGAGTTCAGTGGTTCGATCCGCGTGACCAGGACGATGCTGATCCTTGAGGGCATCGTAGTCCTTCGAGCGCTGGTCTGTGTTGCGGACGATGACAGCGATTGGTGTGCCGAGCGTTTTACCGTCAAAGACGCCGGAGAGAATCTCTGGTTCGTCGGCTTCTTTGCGTGCCGTGGTAAACGCACTTTGTCCGGGGGCCCTGCGCGCGAGCTCACTCTTGAGATCGTCGAGGTTAACCTGTAGTCCTGGCGGAACGCCGTCGAGGACGACGCCAAGAGCTGTTCCATGGCTCTCGCCAAAACTTGTAAGTGAAAACATTTTGCCGAAACTATTTCCACGCATGCAAAAGCCTTTGGATGACCTCGAGTGATAGGTCCTGGGGTTTGGTCGCGCGGCCGGTGACCTCCTCGACCGAAGAGTACGTCGAAAGGCTCATGCCACAAGGAGCGAGAAAGGAGAGTTTTCGTTTAAGCTCATCAAAGCGCTGAACGTTG
>JBKHVY010000324.1:0-1852 GCA_046569805.1 Bacteriovoracia bacterium
TGGTCGATCAACTGATGGACCACATCTTCTGGGAGGCCATCATACGAGGCCGCCTTAAGGATGATGTGAAGTTTGGCGTTGAGCTTGCCAATGTTCAGCTGCGTTTTGTGATCCGATTCGCACTCGAAGACCGCCTCCTGGATCAGGTCTCGGTACTGGCCGATAAGACTCTCTTGGAACTGTTCTGAAGCATGTAAGCGCAAGTGACCTCCTGGGATCGTGCCTTTTGAAATTCTAATCGCAAGCGATTTTGGGCCTAGAAAAAAGTTGGAGCAAAATGCTCGGACCGAACGTTTTCGGATAGCTGGCGGATGACTAACAATTTTTCATCTAGTTAAAAGGGGAGTCGCCCACGCGAATTGGCCAGGAAGATTGGCACCTCCCCTCTTCCTCCCCTACAATTTCCCTATAGAAGGAAGTGCCTATGTCATCGATAAGACCCGAGTTACGCGAGATCTACCTCCACGGCACGCAGACCATGCCCGGGAAGGGCCCGGAGGTGCTGCTGGCCCTGGCGGCGGTGCTGGCCCAAGGACACGTTTTGATCGAGGACGTACCGGGCATGGGAAAGACGACGCTCGTGCGCTTCCTGGGCCAGGCCCTGGGGCTTGACCTCAAGCGCGTCCAGTTCACGAACGATCTTCTGCCCGCCGACATCCTCGGCGTCTCCGTCTACCGTCCCGAAACGCGGGAGTTTCAGTTCCGGCCCGGGCCCGTGTTCACGACGCTGCTGCTGGCCGACGAACTCAACCGAGCGCCGCCGAAGACGCAGTCGGCGCTGCTGCAGGCGATGGAGGAAAAGTTCGTCAGCGTCGAAGGCGTGAACTACCCCTTGAGTGCGCTCTTCACCGTCATGGCGACGCAGAACCCTCGCGGCATGTCGGGCACGTTTCCGCTGCCGGAGTCGCAGCTCGATCGCTTCCTGCTGAAGTTTCCCATGGGCCTTCCGGGCCGCGAGGCCGAGCGCCAGCTCTTGCAGGGCCCGCGTCGCATGGAGCTCATCGACGCCATGAAGCCGGTCACCACGGAAGCCACGCTTAAAGAATGGCAGCAGCAGGCGGGCCAGGTCGTGGCGCGCGACGCGGTCATCGACTACGTCCTGCGGCTCCTCGAAGAGTCCCGCCGCAAAGCCGAGACAAGGCCCTTGTCGCCGCGGGCGGGGCTGGACCTCGTGCGGGCCGCGAAGGCGTGGGCATGGATCCAGAACCGTGATCACGTGCTCCCCGATGACGTGCAGTTCGTCTTCGCGCCGGTCACGGGCCACCGACTTCCGCAGCAGGAGGCCGGGTGCGCCGAAGAGTACCGGCTCGCGCGCGAGATCCTTGGCCGCGTGCCCGTCGCCTAATGCGCCTTCCTCCGTGGATCCAGCGTCGGCTGCGCCAGAAGCCTCAGGTCTACCTCGTTCCGACCGTCGAGGGCCTATGGTGGATCGGCACGGTGGTGCTCCTCATGGTCATGGGCTGGGGCTACACGAACAACCTCTGCCTCGCGATGGCGATGATCCTGCTCGCCGCCACGGTGGTGCTCTTGATGGAAGCGCACTTTAACCTCGATCGCTTGAGGCCCGACGCCATCGTCGTCGACGATCAGTTCGCCACGGGGCCTGCGCGGGTGCAGGTGTGGTGGAGCTCGCCGTCGAAGCGCCGGCGCAAGAAGCTGCGCTTGCGCTGGGACGGACCGGGGCCTGAGTCTGAGGAGTTCAACGTCGGCGAGGCGCTCAGTTGGCGCTTCCCGACGCGCGGCCGGTGGCGGGCCACGCACGTCGTCGTGAGCTCTACGTATCCGCTTGGCCTCTTCCGCGCCTGGAGCTACCACAAGGTCGCCGTCGAGGCGTGGGTGTATCCGGAGCGCG
>JBKHVY010000325.1:0-1810 GCA_046569805.1 Bacteriovoracia bacterium
GTGCTGGTGAGACGCGCTGTACTCGTCCAGCCAGTGCTCGAGGGGAGTCACTTTTTCTCCTTGGTCGGAAGGCGCAGTAAGTTTTCCACTGCGTCCGCGTGAGACTTCGCCCGCGCGCCGCACTCTAGGTAGGTATTTTTACGTCCACTGGTCCGGAACGCCTCGACGCAGCCCAGGCGGTAGGACTGAAAAATATGCTCGAGGGTCACGCCCACGGACACCAGCTGGGATTTTACTTCCTCTTCGGGCAGGGCCGGAGTAGTTTTTGGGCGAACTGAACTACAGCCCCAGAGCATATGACTCAACAGAACAATCAGCATCCATCTCATACGCAAGATTCTAGCATAGAATTTCCGGGCACCATACGTGCGCTCTCGCACAAGGGCCTCGGCGTCGTCGACCACCCGGATGGCCGCGTGTTTTTTGTTCGCGGCACCTGGCCCGGGGATGCGGGCATTTTCCGCGCGCCCGCGGCGGCCCAGAGCTACGACGTCGTGGAATTGGTGGAGCTGTCGCAGACGTTCCCGGGCCGCGTCGAGGCCCCGTGTCCGCATCGCGGCGCCTGCGGCGGTTGTCCGTGGATGATGGTCTCCTACGAGGAGCAGGTGAAGGCCAAGGAACAGCGCGTGACCTTCTTGCTGGAGAAGAACGGAATCACGCCGACCCAGCGCCACCCGCTCATTCCGTCGCCGTCGATCTGGGGCTACCGCAACCGGGCCCAGTTTAAGACCGACGGATCGCGCATCGGGTACGTGACGGAAGGCACGAACAACCTCGCACCCATCGACGACTGCCTGATCCTCAATCCTCCCATGCGCACACTCCTCAAGGACCTCAAGGGGACGCTCCCGAACAGTGCCTGGGCGCCGACGGGCCAGCACCCGTGGAGCTACCTCGACGTCGACGACCAGCAGACGCTCGACACCGTGGTGCTCAATCGCCGGAGGCCCTTTCGCCAGGGGAACTCGCAGCAGAACGAGGCGATGAAGTCGTGGATCATCTCGGCCCTCGAGGGAAAGCGTCGCGACCTGCCAGTGCTCGAGGCGTTCTGCGGCTCCGGGAACTTCACCGAGGCGCTCTCGCGCGCGGGCTTCACGAACATCCTCGCCGCCGAAGTGCGGGGGAGCGCGATCGAAGAGCTCACGGCCCGGGCCCTGCCGGGAGTGCGCATCATGGAGATCGACATGAACGAGAAGGGCGTGTGGCAGCAGCTCGCGCGCCGGCAGCCCCACGCGAAGATCCTCCTCGTCGACCCTCCGCGGGAGGGGATCGAGAAGCGCCGGGGCCTCTACAAGTACCTCGATAACCTCGAGACCATTCTCTACGTCTCGTGCGAACCCACGACCTGGGCGCGGGACGTGAAGGACTTCCAGCAGAACGGCTGGCGGGTGGCCCAGGTGACTCCCCTGGACATGTTTCCGCACACGCCGCACGTCGAGCTGTTAAGTGTTTTAGTTCGCGCTTAAGTCTCCGCGTGGTATGATCTCCGGTATGAAAATGATCTTCTTGCATGGGTTCCCGGACAACTCTCGGACGTGGGATCACCTCGTCGCGCACTTCCAGAACCACTCCCCGTGCCACGCCCCGGACATCCATTCGCTGACGCTTTCGCAGCAGGTGGCGCTGATCGGAGAGCTTGCGGCCGGGGAGCCGCTGGTGTTGATTGCTCATGACATGGGAGGTCCTGCGGCGGTGGAGTTCGCCCAGAAGAATCAGCAACAGGTGAAGCACCTTATCCTCATAAATTCTATGGGGCTTGATATGTTCGCGCATCGCCTGCGCTCGCTGGATCAGCTACTCAAATCAAGCT
>JBKHVY010000326.1:0-1558 GCA_046569805.1 Bacteriovoracia bacterium
CGGCGCTTCCGCCAGCACGCCGGTGAGCTCAAGGGGGGAGCGAAGTTCTTCCGCTCTCAGGCGCCCAAGCGAATCCGCTTCAAGCAGAAGTTTCCCGACCGCTCAGCGGCTTCAAGCTTCGAGGCGCACGTGAAGTCTCTCTCCAAGGCAGAGAAAGAGTTACTGTTTAAACGTGAGCGGAATTGAGTTCACGATGTCCTCGACCAAGGTCTCGTCGACCTGGCGATTAAGCGCTCTGTCCATACAGATCACTGTACCTTCGTAGGAGTGGTCGGTCGCGTTATGCTGGATGTTGTAGGACCCAACGGACGCCACTAAGCGATCGAAGTGCACTATCTTCGAGTGCATGAAGCTCACGTGGGTCCAGACGTGGACATTCTCAAAGGGAACCCAGTCGCGCAGGAGATTCTTGTAGTGGGGTTTTCCGAAGAAGCGGTTCGACGCGTAGATCTTGAATAGATCGAAGTTTGCGAGCAGTTCTTGGTCATGCTGCATGCGCTCGCGGATGACCTCGTTGACCATGGCGACGTTTTCGTTGCCCGCCATCTCGATGTTGGTGGTGACGAGATCCATCGGGAGACCCTGGCGCGCAAGACTCTGCAGGGCGCCCCAGAGCTTATTGTACATGGCGAAACTATCGGCGAGTTCAAACACGGGAAGACGCGCACGGTTTAGGCGGGTCACGCGGGAGTCGGCCATGATGGGGGTCGTGAGCGCGAGCGAGGATTGAGTGTGCTCGAGGAGGGCGAGGTAGGCGCGGCCAATGGTGTGGCGATCCTCGAAGGGAGATTGGCGGACGTAGCGACACACACCTTGCGTGCGAGTCGTCGTGTCTTCAAGAATCTGCGCGTAGTTTTCTTGACCACGTAGGCGCTGTTTGCGCTCAAGCTCCAGCGCCGCTTTGAGTTCATTTTTATCCAGACGGGGCATCCCCTTAAAGCGCGGGGCGAAGTGGTTCCAGTCCGTAACAAAGGCGAGCGCCATGTCGCGCACGATGGGCCCCGTGAGAGAAAGATCGACGTCGCGGTTTTTAAAGTCGAGGCCGCGCGAGGTGTTGTCGGCGTCGAGCATGTTCTGGCCACCGGCGATGGCCTGGGCCTGGTCCACCACCAGCTTCTTCGTGTGATAGATGGTGCGGCCCTGGTAGTTCCAGAAGTCATTGGCCTCGATGACGTGAACTCCCGCACGGCGCAGGAGGGCCGGACACTGACGGTGCTTGAGCACGCGACTAATCATGCCATCGACTAACACGTAAACGCGGACGCCGGCCCGGTGGCGCTCGATCAGGAGATCCACCAGCTCGCGCGTGCTGGCGTCACACACAAAGACGAGCGAGCTCATAAAGATTTCTTTGCGCGCGCTTTGAATCAGGCGCTTCTTCGCCATGAACGCCGCACGATCCTTCAGGAGCTCCACCTGGTTTCCGAAGCTCAGTTCGGAGCGACTCTCGCGATCGATGCGCTCTTGGAGCGCTGTCCCCAGGAGAGGGGAGCTGCGGTCTTCATCGATCGGAGCGAAGCGCTCAGAATAAAACTCCAGCGGCTTTGTGAGTGTTTTG
>JBKHVY010000326.1:1568-1800 GCA_046569805.1 Bacteriovoracia bacterium
ATGATTCAGGCCTCCCCATTCGCGCGGAGTGGGAATCTCGCGGCGGTGGATGAAGCGGCGACGATCGAAGGAGATCTCACTGAAGGCGCGGCGCTTGGCCTCGCCGAAGGAGCTCGACCCGTAGAAACCGATGTAGGACGCTTCATCGAGTTTGAACATGTCCTGGAGCGCGTACCAGTCGCGCTTGTACCAATCTTTGAGCTGGAACTCGCGCTTCTTGGTGATTTTGTAA
>JBKHVY010000327.1:0-1785 GCA_046569805.1 Bacteriovoracia bacterium
TGCTCCTGCCCGACCCGGAGAAAGAAGTGGGGCTCTTCCTCGGTACCGTGCTGAGCATGAATCATGGAGACACCCATAACTTCGTTATTCTTTCGGTCCTCGAGAACGAAGATATAGTAGTTTTCCCAAAGGTTCGGGCTTGGGTTTTTGAAAGCCTTGAGGGAACTAGCGATCTTACTTGCGATGATATCCTCGTCCGGCGGCAGATTGATGAAGAGGACCATCTCACTTAGGCGGTGGAGGTCACGGAGGTCTGATTCGGATACAGAACGAAGAATAAACATGGCTAGTCCTTCAGCAATTTTTGGAGGCCACTGACGTCTTCGGAAAGAATGGCCAGCGGGAAACAAAGGCGAATCTCCTCGTCACCGACGATGTCACAGCTAAGGCCGCGGCGACTCATGTCGTGCGGAGCTCGATTGTGGAAGGTCAGGATCAGGCCAGATCTCGAAGTGGGGTTGAGGGCATGGGTTAAGAGTTCGGCGAGCTCTCGCAGGCGGCCCGTGGGGCCTATCGCATCAGAGCTCAGAAACGCATGAAGCCACTGGTGCGACTGCGCCGAAGGGAGTTCCTGGCGTGGAAGGGGTTTCTTCGATGCCACCCAGACCGTCAGAGAGTCGAGCGGAACGATCCACGTCGAAAGGTGTTCGAGCCTCTCGAAGCCGAGCCACCCGTGATCACACTTGAGGGTACAGTCTGTCTCCGTGAAGCACGCCTTACCGGCCTCTGCTGCGATCCACGAATGCTGCGCGGGAAGGAGGGTCCACTTGAACTCTGCTAAGCGCGGAAAGCACTTCTGGAGACCATCGCTGAAGCCGTATATCGGACCGTCTTGCCGCGTTGTGGGTCTGAGCTCCAGTGGATGATTGAGACCCAGTGGCTTAAAGTTCTTTGCACTGAGCTCCCAGTAGAATGTATCTCCCGCGGCACGACGGATGCCCTGCCCGTATGTCCAGGGTCCAACGGGTGCGGCAGCGGTGAGCCGGAGTGAGCGACTGTGTGAGATAAGGTGCTCTGAAAATGTCTTGTCCCAATCAGTCTGAATGGGAGGATTTGCTCCAAGTGTCATGGATGCCTTGCGCGAGAGACCCTTGCTTGATTTACTAATATCCGAAGAGGATAATGATCGCTCATTCGGAGGATATCATTATCACTGACGCTCTTACAACATTCCGTGAGCTAGTCGCCAAGCAGGACTATGATCAGGCCTTTCGAACCTGGCAAAAGATGCAAGGGCAGATTGACGGCTTCAGTTACTGGTATAATCTGGGCAGCCTCGAAGCTCTGCGCAAAAACTATCCCGAAGCAAGGTACGCACTGGAAACTGCGAGGCAGCATACAGTCTACTCTCGCGCTGTTGAACAGCAGCTTGAAACCGTAACCACAGCACTAGAAGTCGACCCGGTAACTTCAGATGGTCTTTCGCATCATTTGTTAAATTTCGGTTTGGATCTAGGCATTAGTAAGCTGGGGTTTATTGCGGTGATTGTCCTGATCGGGGGCATTCTTTTTGCAGTGAAGATGAGCTCCCGGATTCGACAAGTGCTTGTGTTGTGCCTAGGACTTCTGCCCGCCCTCGTGGTTCTCTGGCTCCAGTCCTCGACCGTGTTATTTATTAACTTTAAGCCCATCCCGCTCTTCGAGGGACCAACCGCAGCTCTTCCTATCGGGAAAGAGCTCGTGCCCGGTTCTCGAATAATCGGCTGGAAGTTTGATGCCTGGGTGAAGGTCTACGAAAGCTCCGGGAGCTTCGTTTGGCTTCCCACAAAAGAGCTTAAAGATCGA
>JBKHVY010000328.1:0-262 GCA_046569805.1 Bacteriovoracia bacterium
GCTTGAAGATCTGCTGCGGATATCGATTCCGCTGACTTTTCTCGTGACCTCAGTGCTCATGCTCTCGGGGCCTGTCTATGTGATCGTTTACACGCGGCTTTTTATGGGAAGAAAGACCGCGACTCAGAGCTCGTAGAACCCATTTTATTTTGTTAGAGTCGGAGCATGAAAACTGAGCAATCACATTTTAACGATGCAGCGAAAACCTGGGAGATCCCAGAAACATTGCTGCGCAACCAGCGCTTCGCTGAATGCGTGCAGC
>JBKHVY010000328.1:272-1777 GCA_046569805.1 Bacteriovoracia bacterium
TTCGATCCTGGATCTTGGTTGTGGCACCGGCGCCCTCGGTGCTCATTTTCTAGGTCAGGCGTCGCGACTGGTGGGAGTCGATCCCTCACCGGGCATGCTAGATGTGTTTCGTCAGAAATTTCAGGACTTCCCGCAGGTCACGAGTGTTTGCGCGGACCTTGAGCAGGAATCTCCTGAGCTTGGCCGCTTTGATGTGATTCTCTCCGCCATGGCCTTCCATCATTTGCAGCGGCCCCAAGAGATGCTCGAGCGCCTCGCGCGGATGCTGAATCCTAAGGGGATGATTTGCGTCTTCGATCTGGATCAAGAAGACGGAAGCTTTCATCCCGACAATAAGGCGATGGGTGTCCATCATTTTGGGTTTTCTCGCGAGTTAAGAACGAGCTGGCTCGCACACACCGACCTGTCTCAGGTCGAGCATAGCGTGGCGTATCAGATGCACAAGAACCAGCGGACCTACGACGTGCTGCTTTCGGTGTATCGCTAGGCGAGTGGTGCTTTCCACTTACGCGCACTGGCCAAAAATAACGTGTAAATAAGTCCAAGCAAGTAAACGCCGCCCATGTAGCCCAGGAAGCGGAAGCTCTCCTTGGCTTCGTTGCGTCCCATCTCAGGGCCATAAAGAGCGGCAAAGAGCCAGACGAAAGGGTAGAGCCAGCCGCCGAGGGCCAGCATGTAGCTCACTGTGAGGTACTCGCGGGGTGAGGTCTCAAGGAAGTTTAAGAACATCAGAAGGGCCAGGGTAAGCGCCGCGATGGCCCCTGCGTGGAAATGGTAGCGGAGGTAGTAGCGCCAGTTCTTGTCGGTTTCGGTTTTGATCGTCTCCGCTTTTTTGGCCTCGTCGGTGATCGCCTGAACCTTCACGTTTTTCTCAAGACCTTGCTTGATGCGATCTTTGAAATAGTCTTCATTGATCCCGAAGCCGATGGAGATGGCGATGCCACCGATGACGGAGATCAGAGTCAGGAGGAAGGGGAGCTTGCGCAGCATGGTGAAGTCCTTAGGCTTTTTTGGGAACGCGCTTCATCATATCGGCCAGGGACTTTTTTTCCAAGTACGCATGTGTGGTTTGTTCGATCCCCCCGACGATATCGGTGAGAACACTTTCAATGCAGCAGCTGACCGGACAGGCGCGAGTGATGGGTTTCTTGTGGGCCGCCATGAGCTTTTTATTAGCGGTGGCTGCACTGTAGATGTCGCGCAGAGAAATGTCCTTGGGGGCCTGCGCTAGCCGAAGACCTCCGCCTTTGCCCCGGTAACTCTGGACTAGGCCCGCCTCGACCAAGGCCCCAACCAGGCGACGGACAAAAGTCGGGTTGCTCTTCAGCGCCCGTGCCATCAGCGATGACTGTACTAATTCCTCGCCGTAGAGGGCCAGGGTCATCATGATTTGGACAGAGACAGAAAAACGAGTATCAACCATAAAAAGACTTTAGCATAAGCTTCATCCGATTTAAATGTGCTTTTTATGGTTGCATATTCCTTGGATCGCTATTAATGTGCCT
>JBKHVY010000329.1:0-1766 GCA_046569805.1 Bacteriovoracia bacterium
TATTGAAGTCCTTCAGCGCCTCGGCCCGCAGGTCCTTACGGAGAATTTTTCCGACGTTCGTCTTTGGTAGCTCCGCGCGGAACTCCACGTACCGCGGAATCTTGTAGCTCGTCAGGTTCGCACGACAGAAATCAATCAACTCTTGCTGCGTGAGCGAGTCGTCTTTCTTCACGACGTAGACCTTGATCGCTTCACCGGACTTATCGTCCGGCACACCGACCGCCGCGCACTCGAGGACCTTCGCGTTCTGCGAGATCACGTCTTCGAGTTCGTTCGGATAAACGTTGAAGCCGGAGACGAGGATCATGTCTTTCTTGCGGTCGACGATCTTCACGTATCCCTCGGGCGTCATGTATCCGAGGTCACCGGTGCGAAAGAACCCATCCGGCGTCATCACCTTCTCGGTCTCTTCCGGACGCATCCAGTAGCCTTTCATGACCTGAGGGCCACGGATGCACAACTCCCCGACTTCACCCAGCGGCAGCGCTTGGTTGTTCTCGTCTTTGATCTCCAGGTCCGTCGACGGGATCGGGAGACCGATGTAGCCGTTGTACTCCTTAAGCGTCATCGGGTTGATGCAGGCCGCCGGAGACGTTTCCGTCAGGCCATAGGCTTCGATCAACGGTCGCTTCGTGACTTCGCGCCAGCGATCGGCCACCCCTTTCTGCACGGCCATGCCGCCGCCGAGGGCAACCTTGAGGTGCGAGAAGTCGAGCTTCCGGAACTCTGGATTGTTCAGGAGACCGTTAAAGAGCGTGTTCACCCCCGTGATCGCCGTGAACTTCCACTTCTTCATTTCCTTCACGAAGCCCGGAATGTCGCGCGGGTTAGTGATCAGCACGTTGAGTGCGCCGACGCTACAGAACACGAAGCAGTTCGCCGTGAGCGAGAAGATGTGGTAGAGCGGCAACGGAGTGATCAAAATCTCCTGACCGTCGGCGATGTAGTTCTTGATCCAGGCGCGGGCCTGAAGCATGTTAGAGACAATATTGCCGTGCGAGAGGATTGCCCCCTTCGCGACACCGGTCGTTCCGCCCGTGTACTGAAGGAACGCGATGTCGTCGTGGGTCGTCTCGGCGCGCTTGAAGAGCGCCGGATCGCCCTTCGCCAAGCACTCCTTGAAATCCAAGGCACCCGGTAGCGAGTAGTCGGGAACCATCTTCTTCACCTTCTTGAGAACGAAGTTCACCAGAAGATTTTTCGGGAAGTTCAACATGTCGCCGATCTGGGTCGTGATCACGTGTTCGATGGCGGTGCTTTTAAGAACTTTCTCAAGTGTGTGGCAAGAGTTCGCGAAGATCACGATCGCCTTCGCGCCCGAGTCCTTCATCTGGTGCTCAAGTTCGCGCGGCGTGTAGAGCGGGTTCACGTTCACGGCGATCAGCCCCGCTCGGAGAATGCCGAAGAGAGCGATCGGATACTGAAGGATGTTCGGCATCATGATCGCGACGCGGTCACCTTTCTTGAGCTTCAGGTCGTTCTGCAGGTAGCTCGCGAAGCGCCGGCTCATGACGTCGATCTGGCCGAAGGTCAGCGTGGTGCCCATGTTGTGGAACGCGGGCCGCGTGGTGAACTTCGAAAACCCGAAGTCGAGGATCTCGGTGATGTTCTTGAACTCGTTGGTGTCGATCGTCGGGGGCACACCCTGGTCGTAGTTCTTGTGCCATACCTTAGTCATGCATCACTCCATTTGGTTGTGAATTTTTTGAATCACGAGGTCGAACGTTTTGTAGAGGTCCGCGGCGTGGGCCTTGGCGAAGTAGTCC
>JBKHVY010000330.1:0-245 GCA_046569805.1 Bacteriovoracia bacterium
TGCTCGTAGCGGCGAAGGAAATCTTCGTTAAGTTCCGGCTTCCGATGAAGGTCGTGATCGTCAGTAACTTCTTGTTCAGGAAGCGCGAAGTCGTCCGCAGAATGATCGACCGGCTGCGCGCCGCGGGCGTCGACGCTCACCTCATCGCCTCCTATGACTTCGAGGGATGAGTCATCTCCGACGTCTATCGCGAGAACATCCAGTACTTCGGGCCAGAGTACATCTGCTCTGTGAACCTCGTCGGC
>JBKHVY010000330.1:255-1763 GCA_046569805.1 Bacteriovoracia bacterium
ACGACCCGTACTTCAAATACCTCTACCGGACCTTCAACCTCTATTTCGACGACTTCATCCCAGACAAGGGAGCGGACCATTCCATCCCCTCGGACCGGGAGTTCTTCGAATGGTACTCGTTCATCGCCGACAACTACCCCGCCATCCAACCGATGGCGGACCTCATCGAAAACAAATCAAACAAGATGCACTGTTTGGCCCTGAACAAGATAACAATCTTCCCGGATAACCGGACGTCGAACTGCCGCTGGCACCGCTATGACCAGGAAGACTTCGGCACGAAGTTCGAGATTCACGACAACGCCGGGATGATGCAAAACTTCATCGACCAGAACGGGTGTCTCTCATGCGACCACTACCAACGCTGCGGCTTCCGCTGCTTCACGCAGTGGGACTGGAAGAACCGCAAGCGCGACATGGGGATATGTCCGATGCGAGCGTTCTTCGATAAAATTACCAAAGAAGAGAATGCCTAGCTTTTTAGAGTGCACTCCAGACGCACTTCGTCTGCGACCTACAACTCGAACGATTGTCGTCGTAGCCCTCGCAGAGGTCCCGGTCGATGTTGCTTGATTGGTCTTTTGCGTTACAGCTTTTTAGTGGATAGCCCCACTTGCACTCGGACTTCTTCGCGCACTCGCCGTCGGTCCAGGTCGAGCTGCAGCCGAGCATGTGCTTTTCGTTCTCACGATCGACGGCGACGCACTTCTTTGGCGTCATGTGAAACTCGCACCGGCCCTGCTGCTTCACGCAGGACTCCATATCGTCCTCGTAAGCCGAGCAGAACTCCTCGTTCTTGAGGCGCCCATCAATGCCGAGGGCCTCGGAGCCGACGCACTTCCCCTGGGGCTTCTCGGAGTCCTGTGAGAAAGCCGAAAGAGAAACGAAGAGGAGTACCGTGAGAAGTAGTTTCATTAAGCCTCCTACGCCATTTCCTTGAACACTTCCGGGAAGAGGCATTCAACTTTCTGGTTATCTTCCATGAAGTTTAGGACGTTGCGTCCCACGCACGCTGTGAGGTGTCCACAGTCGGCGCATTCTTTTGTTTTTAGCGCGTAGTCGTAGCCTCGCTGCTGAAGCTCAAGGTGGCGACTAATGATGTGGGCACCGTCGAAGTTCGAGATCTTGAACTGCTCGGAAGTGTCGATGATCTGCTCGTAGATGAACGGGCTAAAGTACACACCACCCTCGATCAAGTTGAGGCAAATCGTGTTGACCGTGTTGTGGAGCTTGTCGACGTTGGCGGCGGCGAGGTTCGAGGCGTGGATCTGGTTTACGTCGCGGCCCGCGAGGGTATTCTGCAGGAACCCCTTCCAGTACGAAAGATTCTTGTCGATGACCTTGTTGTTGTTCGAGCGGAAGAACCCCGGGTTGAACTCGAGGATCGTGTTGAACTCGGACTTGATCATGTCGGTGACGACGTGGAAGTTGTCCTGGAGCAGCTGGTTGTTATTGATGTTGATGACGTACGACCAGTCGATGAGCTTCGGAGTCTTTTCCTTGAAGAA
>JBKHVY010000331.1:0-1746 GCA_046569805.1 Bacteriovoracia bacterium
TTCAGTTTTGAAAACGTTTTAAACAGAATTCCTATCGTCTAAATTATTGAAAACATAAAATAGTGCTATAGGTAGTGCTATGCCAAACCGTACAAATCAGAGCGACTATCGGAAAACGATCACTGAATGGTTCGAGCAAAAGCAAAAAACCAATGCTCGATTCAGTCTTGGGGCGCTTGCCCGCAAGCTCGGCTATAGTTCGACCTCATCTTTTTCTAACGTCTTAAGCGGAAAGCGCTCTCTGTCTTCGAAGCACGCGAAGATTCTCGCGGAGATCATGGAGCTTCCCCCGGGCCCCGCACGACAATTTCTGGATGCGGTGGCAGCCGAGAAGATGTCGCGCAAGGGCTTCGACACCGAGACCGATCTCTCAACTTTAACCGAGACAACCTTCGATCAAAAGCCACTGATTCCGAACGTGAAGCTGGCCCACTTCGTGGCCTGTTCGAAGGTCGGCTCCGGTCTTTCCGGTGAGGCGTTCACGGCTGCGTGTGACATGCTCACAAACGAATTCGGTGTCGACGGGAAGATGATTTACGATGAGTTGGTTCAGCACAATATTCTCGAGAACGCAGGTGGGGTGGTTAAGCCCCTTGGGAATAAGAGCGGTGTGAACTTCTCAATGAACGGGAGCGACGATCGCAAGCTGATCCTCGGAGTCGCACAGGAGATCCAGCAGCGCACCGGGAAGCTATACATCGAGAATAAACCCGACGCGGGCATCAACCTGGCGGTTCTACGAGTGCGTTCGGAGGACATCGAGAACCTTCGTCATGATCTGCTGGTTGCGATGCGGGATGTGTATCAGCGCTACTCTTACGGTGACAAGCTTTCTTCGCTCGTCGTGCACCAATCAAGCTTTTCGAAGATCTACTAAAAAAAAGGCCCGGATTGCTCCGGGCCTTGGTCGTCTTCGTGATTGTAGAAACGCGACTAGCGGTCAGAGGGCTTGAACCAGCAGAGTGGACGAAGGCCAATCTTGTCCCCGAGGGTGCCGTGGCAGGTGCCAGTGACTTCGTCTTTCTGAGAGACGTCTTCGTTGATCGAGCGGTCGCAGAGAGCACCTTGGTAGTAGGTGTCGAGGCGACACTGGTACGCTGGGTGCGAGTGGTTCGTGCGTGACACGACCGCTGGGTCTGGAGTGTTGAACTGTGCTGGTGGTTGGTTGCGCATGCTGCCGAAGAGGTTCGACACTGAAGCTCCTGCCATCCCGTTACGGATACAGATGTTCTTGTCGTTCTCGTCCGCGTAGATCTTGCCACAGTTTTCTGCGAGAACAGCTGGTACATCCATCTTCGAAATGATGGCCGCGTTGTCGTCGTTCAGGAACATCTTGCGCAAGCACTTGAGAGTGGCGAAGTAGTCCGACTGGCCTTCGTTCGAAGCCCAGCGATTGAAGAGGCCCCCGACCTTCGGAGCACCGCCGAGGTGGTGACCCAGCTCGTGGCACATGACGAGGGCGAAGCCGTCGTACGTGATCGTTTCGTGACGGGCGAGGCCGCCGTACATGTTGACCTGCCACACACCGCCGAGGCGCTGAGCGCTGGCGTTGACGGTACCGTCCGACCAGCCGCGCGAGACGTTCAGGCGGCCACCCATCTCACTGATGATCGGTGCGTAGATCGTCGACAGGCGATCGATGACTTCATTGAACTCAGCTTCCGTGATGCCGCCGGCGTTCTTGGCGCCCACGGGAATGAACATATCATTTTCAGGCAAGAAGCCTTCGCGACCATCTTCTGTGCA
>JBKHVY010000332.1:0-1724 GCA_046569805.1 Bacteriovoracia bacterium
CGGGGGTGGCGATTTCTTAGTCTCGAGTCTCAAGTCTCGAGTCGGTCGTTGACTCGAGACTCGAGACTTGGGACTCGAGACTTATACTTCTGCCCCCGAACCCCCGAGCCCTGCAAGTACCGCATAAATCCGCCGATCAGACGGCTCACGTCGTCGACTTGGGATCGGAGTTGGTCGAGTTGGGGTTGGGTGATGAAGCCGGCGTCGTAGGCGACGTAGAGCTGGGCGCGGACTTCGCCGGCGGAGCCTTTGGCGAGGGACAGGAACTGGATGAATTCCTTGTCGCCGCCCCGTTCGTAGCCTTCGGCGATGTTGGAGATGATCGAGACGGAGGCGCGGCGGATCTGATCCTTGAGGCCGAAATCCTTGGCGAAGGGGCCGTGAGGTGATGCGGTAGATCGACTTGGTCAGTGCGCGGCCCTTCTTCCAGGCCTCGATATCCTCGAAACTTCTGAGTGTCGGCATCGGTGGTCTCCTTGCGAGCGATGGCTGATCCATCGTCGTTATCGGTTCATCGATGCGCCTGGATTCCTTTACTTACCTGTATGAGACGTGTTTTTGGATTGACTAAACCTAGCCGGTGGGTTAATGTGAGAGCATGCCCACCGTCGTCGTTGTCGAAGGCTTCCGTATCCTCGTGAGAACGAGCGATCATCTCCCTCCTCACGTTCACGTGGTCAAGGGCAGAGGTGAGATCAGGGTTCTCCTCTATGAGGACCGGCGAGCGGTGTATTGGGATGAGAAGCGGCCGATGGCCGTTAAGGCCAAGGTTCGGGCTGTGCAGCTGGTGCAGGAGTATCAGGCCGAGTGCCTGGACGTGTGGAGGCGAATCTATGGCTGAAATGAAGCGCAAGGCGGGATCCGCCATGTTCGGGGTGGACAGCGAGGAAGCGATTCTCGCTCAGATCGAGGCTGCCGAGAAGCGACCGAAGGTCAGCGAGCCGGCAGCGAAGGCCGTTCGCTTCGAGCCGGAGTCCCGCCGCGTGGAGCTGGTGTTTTCCGGCGACGTGTCGCTGGGGTTCGGCGTCGAGCAGGTCGAGGAGCTCGCCGAGGCGACGGATGCGGAATTAGCCCGGCTCGAGCTGAGCCCCTCGGGCGCCACCCTCTCACTGCGGGCCCGTGACGTCGATATCGCCGTCGATGGTCTGCTGCTCACGCTGTTGGGGGCTGCCGGCTGGAAGGACGCGCTCAGAGCGCAGCTCAACCGCGAGGTCGCCCGCATCACGAGTGAAGCGAAGGCGAGGGCGGCACGGGAGAACGGGAAGAAGGGCGGGCGGCCGAGAAAGAGTGCGGAGCGGGTGAAAGAGGTGGTGGCGAGGAGGGCGCGCCCCCAATGACCCAGCCCCATCTCGACCACCTCGAGGCCGAGGCCATCAGCATCTTCCGCGAGTGCGTCCGCCCCGACGCCAAGACGGTGCTGATGTACTCGATCGGCAAGGACTCCAGCGTGCTTCTGCACCTGGCGCGCAAGGCCTTCTTCCCGGCGCCGATTCCCTTCCCCTTGCTCCACGTCGACACCGGCTGGAAGTTCAAGGAGATGTACGACTTCCGCGACAGCACCGTCCAGCGCCTCGGCCTGGACTTGAGCGTCCACACCAACCCGGAAGGCTTGGCGGCCGGGGTCAATCCCTTCACCCACGGCTCGGCCCACCACACCGACGTGATGAAGACCCAGGCCCTGAAGCAGGCTTTGGATGCCGGCGGGTTCGACGTCGTCATCGGCG
>JBKHVY010000333.1:0-1695 GCA_046569805.1 Bacteriovoracia bacterium
GGCCTAATAGGTCTTTGTCGTTTTCAGCTTCGACTAAAGAAGTAAAAATTAAGCTCTCGATGAATAAACGCTGCACGACACCTCTTCTTATCGGCAGTACTACTAAGTAGTATATGCGTAAAACGCAAATGCGGCAATATGTCATGTAAGGCATTGGTTTTACTTGGTGATGTTGTCACGGTTTGAGGTCGCAAATTGCGACTTCAAAGCTTTTAGCTGATGTCACGAGTAGTTCTGGTTCCGCCGGAGGCGTCGATGGTCAGAACGACCGGTATGCAGGCGAAGGCCTACTTTAGTTTATCGATCAGCGCACTAAACAACGGCTCCGACCAGGCCTCAAGCTCTCTGCCGTTGCGGACAAACGGCGCGACATCGGTTTTTGCTTGGGCCCAGTCGGTCGTCGAAAACCTTTTGCGCAGCAACGCCTTGAGGTCGTCGAGCGTGAACGGATCTTCGTCCTTCCAGACACCGCTCTCGCAGAGCTTTCCCTTGAGGTACGCGAGGTCCGGGCGTACGTTCTTCGAGATGTACCAGAGGAAATCGTAGTAGTCGCGGCCCTTGATTCGTCCGCCTTTGTACTCGCGACACAGAAGCGCATGAAGCTTACCCCCGAAGAGGCTCGGAAGGGTCAGGATCCGATAGCTAAACGGGATCGGCTCCAACAGGAACTTGACCTCCGGCTTACCCGCGGGAGGTGGTGGATTGGTGTCGACCTCGAGCTTGATCTTTATGACGTCATTTTTGTTGGTGCCCCGAGTGCTATACTGGAGGCCTTCGATCATGAGGAGGTGCTCGAGGGTGTTCGCCTTGAGGAATGCTGAGTCCACGTCGCTGGCGCTGGCCTTCGTCCGCTTCTCCGCCGTGAGCTTTAGCCCGTAGGCACTGAACTCCTCTTCGACACCTTTAAGGTAGGGCGCGAGATCGAAGGTCTTATCCGCTCTCTCGAGGGTGAAGTCGAGGTCTTCGGAAAATCTCCCGAGGCCATGGGCGATCCGGAGGGCGGTTCCTCCGTAGAAAGCCGCGTGCTGGAAGAAGCTCTGCCGCGCGAGACCGAGGAGCGCGATCTCTTGCATGAGTTCCTTGAGCGCGTTCTTGAAGTCACTCGGAGTTCTGCAGTCGTAGCGCTTGAGCATGGATTCGATCGCACTATGCATTCGATGGTTCCTTCTGGGTAAACGGCGTGAGCGCCTCGATGAGGTACCGCACGCTGGGGCGTCGGTGGAACTGCGCGAGCCTCAGGAGAAGAGACGTATCCAGTCGACGGAGCTCCGCTTCGTCGACCCTGAGGCTGCCGAGGAGGTAGTCGCTGGCTTCGTCACGGCTCGAGAGCTTTGCATCGTACGCGAGATCGCAGAGGGCCTTCTCGGGCCCTGCGAGGAAGAAATTCCCGAGGGCGCTTTGGATGAGGTCGATGCCCAGGGGATAGATTTCGACCGGTTGGTACCGGTACGTGAACTCACCGACGGGTGTCGAAAATGCTTTATTTCGTTTGAAGCACACGCTCGTCAGTACCTCGACCCGCTCCGGAATGAGGCCGTGGTAGGAGAGCGCATACTCGAAGGAGACGGCCGATGGTCCATAGAGCATCCCCGCGATGACTTCCTTGGAGTAGTCGCGACCGTAATCCGTGCCGAGGAGATAGAAGCCTTGCTTGAGGTGAATGAGATCACCTTTGGCGACGAGGTTTTTAATTTT
>JBKHVY010000334.1:0-1674 GCA_046569805.1 Bacteriovoracia bacterium
AGGTTTCGACATGAAGGTCTTTCTATTCTTGAGTCTCTTTACGCTCGTCGCCTGCCAGGCAGACGAGGCCCCCACGCCGGCGACCCAAGCCGCGACCGCCGTGACCGCAGAGGAAGACTGCGACGACAAGGCCAAGCAGAAGGTCGAGATCAAGGACGAAGGGATCTCGCTCTCCGGCGGCGACGCGGGTTGCACCCTCGACGAGGCTCAGAAGTAGCGGCCCCACCAGCTCGAGTTACTGAGCTCGTCCCACAGTAAGTGGAACGAGAACGAGAGCACCCAGCCGAAGATCAGCGCGTAGGAGATCCCGAGGAGCACGAGCAGCAGGTCCTCCTCGAGGAGCCCGAGGCAGATAAAGAAGATCCCGATGGCGGGGATGAAGTTGCTGCTCGGAAGCGGCAGCGGCAGCGAGAGGAAGAGCGCGAGGCCCACGAGCACGACGCCGGCGACGACCTCGACCGCTCGGTGCTTGGTGAGCGCCTGGCCCCGGGGCTTGATCATCCATCCGATCCACGGGTAGACCTTGCGCGCGCCCCGGATGAACGTCTCCATCTTCGCCACCGGAAATTCGATGTGACGCATCCGCTTGGTCAGCAGGGGCTTCCCGCTCAGCACGAGGCCCACTCCCTGTAACAGAATCACGAAGCCCAGCACGGACGACAGGCCCGGGATCGGAATCGGCTGCATGAAGGGGAGAATGCAAAGTAAGCTGACGAAGACGAGGCCCTTGTTGCGAAGCTTGTCCGCCATCTCACCGAGGGTCACGATACCGTCGTCGCGCAAGCGATCCATTTCGTGGATGAATAAACTTTCTTTCATACGGCTCGCTTCAGTTTTTCTGCGAGGATCCTTCGCATTTTGACTACAGCTATCTTCATACACATGCTTTAATCTAGCTAGAATCTTTTTGCCGGAGTCCCCATGCACGAAACCTCGCTCACGATCTGGATCTCGTTCGTCGTTTTCATCTTCTTCGTCCTCGCCCTCGACCTCGGAGTCTTCAATAAGAAGTCGCACACCGTTTCCTTCAAGGAGGCGATCGGCTGGTCGGCGGTGTGGATCGCGCTGGCGATGGCGTTCAACGTCGTAATCCTCTACTGGCGAGGCCAGGAGGACTTCATGCTCTTCCTAAGCGGTTACGTGATCGAGAAGTCCCTCTCCGTCGACAACCTCTTCGTGTTCCTCTTGATCTTCAACTACTTTAAGGTCCCGAACCAGTACCAGCACAAGATCCTCTTCTACGGGATCCTCGGAGCGCTCGTGATGCGTGCGCTCTTCATCTGGGCTGGGATCGCGATCGTCACACAGTTCGCCTGGGTGATTTATGTCTTCGGTGCATTCCTGATCTTCACGGGCCTCAAGATGCTTAAGCCGAGCGAAGAAGAACCGGACCTGGAAAGTAACAAGATTATCCAGTGGACGAAGAAGCTCATTCCCACGTCGACCTCGCTCGACGGGGACAAGTTCTTCACCATCGAGAAGGGCCGCCGGGTGGCGACGCCGCTCTTTGTGACACTGATCTTCGTCGAGCTCTCGGACGTGGTCTTCGCCGTCGACTCGATTCCTGCGATCATCGGCATTACGAGTGACCCGTTCCTGGTGTTCACCTCTAACGTGTTCGCGATCCTGGGACTCCGCTCCCTCTACTTCGCGCTCAAGGGGTTCTCCGACCTC
>JBKHVY010000335.1:0-1672 GCA_046569805.1 Bacteriovoracia bacterium
TGATCATTTATGATTTCGCGGTGACTCATCTCCCAGGACTCATTCAAGATTTAGGTTTCATTCTGATGACGGCGGCTGCCGTGACGCTCTTGTGTAAATTCCTCAAGCAGCCCGTCGTGCTCGGTTATCTCATTGCTGGTCTTCTCGTGGGCCCTCACGTCCCTTGGGTTCCGACCATCACCGACATGGAGAGCATCAAGGTATGGGCAGAGATCGGGGTGATCTTCCTGCTGTTTAGCCTGGGCCTCGAGTTCAGCTTCAAGAAGCTCGTCAAAGTCGGCGGCAACGCGAGCGTCACCGCACTCTTTGAGATCAGCTTCATGATGGGTACCGGGTTCTTCACGGGGCTGAGCCTCGGCTGGTCGCGCATGGATAGCTTGTTCCTCGGGGGCATGCTCGCCATCTCGTCGACCACCATCATCGCCCGCGCCTTCAGTGAACTGGGGCTCCGGAAGAAGAAGTTCACGAACCTCGTCTTCGGCGTGCTCATCATCGAAGACCTCGTGGCCATCTTGCTCCTGGTGCTGCTCTCCACCGTCGCCGCGACTCAGACACTCTCCGGTGTCGCTCTCCTCAAGGCCTCGGCGCAGCTGGGCTTCTTCATCGCGCTCTGGTTCCTCGTCGGTATCTACCTCTTGCCGGGTCTCTTCACCCGGCTCAAGCCCTGGCTCTCGAACGAAACGACGCTCATCATCTCGCTGGGCTTGTGTCTGTTCATGGTCATGATCGCCACCAAAGTCGGCTTCTCGCCCGCGCTCGGCGCCTTCGTGATGGGGTCACTCCTCGCGGAAACCCGCGAGGGCCATCGCATCGAAGAACTCCTCGTCCCCGTGCGCGATTTGTTCGCAGCCATCTTCTTCGTCTCCGTCGGCATGTTGATTGATCCGAAGATACTCGTCGAGCACGGTGGCGTCATCGCGATCCTCACCCTCGTGGTGCTCTTCGGAAAGTTCGCAAGTGTGGCCACCGGCTCCCTCATCGCAGGCCAGGGCCTCAAGTGCTCCATCCAAGCGGGCCTAAGCCTCGCCCAGATCGGTGAGTTCTCTTTCATCATCGCGACCCTTGGCCTCACGCTGAACGTAATCAGCCCGAAGATCTACCCCATCGCCGTGGCGATCTCTGCCATCACGAGCTTCACCACGCCCTACCAGATCAAATACTCCACGGCCTTCTTTCTGTGGATCGAGAGGAAGCTCCCACTGCCGCTACTCCAGCGCCTGGCCCGCTACGAGTCGGCGGTGCCGACCACGTCGGGATCATCGCTCCTTGCGGTCATCTGGCGCGAGTACGGGATGAAGATGCTCCTTAACGCCGTCATGGTCATTGCCATCGCCCTCACTGCAACGCGGTTTTTGCAGCCGGTGCTCCTCAACGTGCTAGGCGACGTGTTCTGGACCTCGATCGCCACCTGCTCGCTGGCGCTCCTGGGCTGCGCGCCCTTTATGTGGGCGATCATCGTCGGCGCTCCGGCGCATCTCCAAGACTACTCGAGTGCAGTGATCGAACAGCTGAAGAAGCTCCAGTTCGGGATCTCCGTGGTGCGCATCCTGGTCGGAGGCGTTCTCACCGGCTTCGTGATGGGCCAGTTCGCCTCGCTCCAGACCGCCTCGGGCATCATGCTCATCGCTCTTTCAACCGTGGGCATCTTCTTCTCGCGCTTCTCCGAGCCGAT
>JBKHVY010000336.1:0-1656 GCA_046569805.1 Bacteriovoracia bacterium
TGGCCGATCCCATGGTTTCAGCGGCGGAGCGCGCGGGCTTCGAGAAAGAAATGAAGGCGATCAAGGCGAACTACCGCTCGATCAACTACCCGAACGCGACCCACGCCTTCACCAACCCCGCTGCCACGGCCGTGGGCAAGAAGTACAAGCTTCCCATCGCCTACAACAAGAAAGCCTCGGACCAGGCCTTCGCGGAAATGCTTAAGTTCCTCAAGCAGTAATCCCTCTTGCCGGGGCCACGTCGCTGGTCCCGGCCCTATCTTTTTTTCATACCCCGCTAGTCTGTTCACAAGAACCTTCGTAGAAGTTCACAACCCTAACCCAACACTCTCGAGGTTTCTATGAAGGCCCTGCTGTTTAGTCTTGCTCTCGGTCTCGTCGCCACCGGCACCGCCCAGGCGCGCTCGATCCTGACCTTTAAGACCGTCTACAAGTGCGTGCTCGCCGATGCACCACTTTCGGACGAACTCGTCATCACCGTCCAGGAAGCGCAAGACGGCCAGTCACAGCTGGTGGTGAAGTTCTTAGAAGACCGCGAAGCTTCGAAGATCCAGACCGTGAAAGTCCTCCCGCCACCGATGATGGCCGGGGGCTCGATCCGCTACGAGGGCCGCTTCACCGGAATGTCAGGCCAGTTCACCTCACTTGCGATCACGAGTCGCCCGCGCAACGTCGAGGGCGTCAAGGGCCGCGGGGCGAGCTTCACCGTCGACCAACTCTTCGACAAGCTCCCGATGATCTGCACTTTCGTGAAGTAGACCGAGGACCATCCAGCGAGTGCTGTGCTAAGATAAGGGCACAGCACTCAGCGAGGTTCCATGAAACGCCGCTCTTTTCTTCTCTCTCTCACCGCCCTCTTCGCCTCCGGCGGAGCCTTCGCCTGGTTCTCGAATCTTTTTTCTTCGACACCGACGCCTCCAGGAGTCTCTATGATCAAGTCTCGCACCCCCATCGATTTCCAGTGGCCCGTCCAGGGTCCCTTCCTATTCTGCGTGCACCACTACGACTACTACCCCGCGGGCACAGCGAGCGCGGGCATCGACCCGAAGCACTTCAAGGGCCGTGACATGGGACAGGACTTCGACCTCAAGGACGGCTTCCGGCTCTATCACGGCAAAGACATTCCCGGCTTCCCGGTCCATCCGCACCGCGGGTTTGAAACCATCACCATAGTGCGCAAGGGCTACGTCGATCACGCTGACTCCCTAGGCGCCGCGGGCCGCTACGGCGAGGGCGACGTGCAGTGGATGACCGCCGGCTCTGGCGTGCAGCACTCGGAGATGTTCCCGCTCTTGCACCAAGACCAGGGCAACACGCTGGAGCTGTTCCAGATCTGGCTGAACCTTCCGAAGAAAAGCAAAATGGTGAAGCCCCACTTCGCCATGCTGTGGGCGAACACCATCCCCACCATCGAGAGCGACGACAAGAAATCCAGTGTCACGCTCATCAACGGCACCTTCGGCGGGAAAACGTTCAACCAGGCCCCACCTGACAGCTGGGCCGCGGACGCGCAGAACGAAGTCAACATCCTCCTTCTTAAAATTCAGCCCGGGGGCTCCCTCACGCTGCCGAAGGCGAAGGGCCAAACCAATCGCTCGCTCTACGTCTTCGCCGGCGAGGAACTCGCTGTGAACGGAGAACTCGTGCGCGGGAAAG
>JBKHVY010000337.1:0-1653 GCA_046569805.1 Bacteriovoracia bacterium
GTGAAAGACGAGCGGCTTCAAGCTGAGGCCAGAAGCTCTTGTCGATGTGGAACTTACCTACGACGTCTTCCCACGCGAACGAGGTCCAGCCCAGCGTGCGCGCCGACTCAGGGTTCAGGTGGTAGAGGGGGATCTCTTTGAAGAACCCTAGCCGCTGCGCCGGTGCACTCTTCGCTGTTGCGAGTTCGAGCTTCTCGTTGACCCACACACGCATGCGTCCCGCTTGAGAAAAATCAAGCCACAGTTGGTTGGGTTTCATGGGGGACTCACGAGCGGAAGCAGGGTCTCGAGCCGGTAGTCGTCACCGGTTTTCTCCACACGGTAGCAGTAGACTTCGACGCCCGCAGCTTGCGCTTCTTTCAGAAGGCGCGCGTACTCCGGGTCGATGGCCTTCGCAGAAGTGAAGCGCTCGGCGTCGGAGCGCGAGGCGACGTAGAGCATGGCACAGCGCTGGCCTTCTTTCTTAAGTTCGATCAAATCCTTGAGGTGCTTTTGACCCCGAGTGCTCACGGCATCCGGAAAGCTCACGAGCCCCGGCGCTTCCATGAGTGTCACGTTCTTCACCTCGACCCACATGTGCGAGCTGGCAGATTTTAGTAGAAAGTCGAAGCGGCTGTCGCGGATGCTTTGCTCGGGTAAAACTTGGTCAAATTCTTTGAAGGGCCCCAGGCGCCGCTCGCTGAGGGCCTCGAAGGCGAGCTTGTTCGCGAGGGCCGTGTTCACCAGAATAAAATTATCACCGGTCGAGGTCACCTCGAGCGTCCAGCGAAGCTTCCTCTCAGGATTCGTCGCCCGAGAGAGGAGCGCCTTGTGCTCGGGAGCCCAGCAGGTCTTCATGCTACCGGTGTTGGGGACGTGGGCCACGACCACTTCACCACTGGGAAGCCGCACGTCAGCGAAGAAGCGTTTGTAGCGTTTGAGCATAACGCCCTCTGTGAGAGAGGGGAGGTGCATGAGAAATCCTTCGCGCAAGTGGTGAAGGAAACTCTAACGCTGATGGAAAATCTTGTAAACCAGTGTGGCCATTTGTATGGCCACACTGGAGCGGAGAGGAAAGTTAGCGCAGGAAGCGGATTTCGACGGTATCTATGCGAACGTGGTTGAGCATGTTGATGCCGATATCCCGCAGTGGAACCGGGCGATCGAAGTACACGGTGACGGGACGCGGGAAGCGGCTCAGGAGGTTGCGTCCCATGGGACCACGGCCGATGTCGACGAGAGTCAGTTCTCCGCCGTTGATCGTGCTCGCTTCAAGTGTGATCTGCGAAACGAGGCGGTTTAAGTGAGAGAAGGGAAGCCCCAACGCTTGCTCGAGCGTCTGTGAGTTGCGACCGTAGAAATCCCGCATCGGCTGGAGCCGCAAAACGGGCGCGGGGAATGGGTCTTGGCGCCGATTCTCGACAGTCACGATGACTCCGCGGATCTGTGCGTCTCCGCGCACTTCGACCTGAAGAGAGTTAAGGTCGCGCCCCACTTCGCTCTGGCCGAAAAGGGGAAAGGTGATGAGTTCGCGGGTGTTGCTGAGGTACTCGAAGGCACTCTCGGGGCGCCCGTTAACGATCAAGCGAGTTTCGGCCTGAGCGAAGCGTCCGAGGGCGCGTGCCTCGATGGAAACGCTGCGGATGATTTTTCCGCGTAAGCGATCGCCCTGCT
>JBKHVY010000338.1:0-1594 GCA_046569805.1 Bacteriovoracia bacterium
ACGGTCTTCGACGTGAAGCTCCAGGCACCGGGTAAAGCGCAGGATCGCTCCATCGAACTCAAGCGCAAGGGCGACTACTCCATCCAGTGCGCCATCCACCCGAAGATGAAGATCAAGCTCCGGGTGAAGTGAAGCCCTGCGAGCGCTTTTCGTACGCGAAGGCGATCTTCTCCGTCAGTTCTTCGACCTCGAAGGGCTTGACGACGTAGCCGTCGACCCCGAGCGAGACGGCGTCGAGGATGTTCGTCACGTCGTCGATGGTCGTCACCATCACAAACGGCACGCCGTCGAAGGCCGGGTTCAGCCGCACGTGGCGCAGAAGACTGATGCCCTTTCCGTCCGGGAGGTTCCAGTCGCAGAGGATGAAGTCGGGCCTCAGCGTAGCGAGTGCCTTGATCGCGCCGGCGACGGTCTCCGACATGGTAACGGTGCCCGTGAAGCCGAGCTCGATCAGGTGGTCGAGCATCTTCTTCTGAAAGAACACCGTGTCCTCGAGGTAGAAGAAGCGCAGGTTCCCGGGGATCGCGACGTCGTTCAGGGTCAGGTTAGTCGTCATTGGTGGCTCCGAAGAAAATGCGTTCGATGTTCTCTTTCAGCGCGTCGGCGTCGACGGGCTTTATCAGGTAGCCGTTGACCTTGTAGCGGATCGCCTCGACGACCTTGTCCTTCTCCGACACGGTCGTGATGAGCATGAACGGGATTTGCTTAACGTAGGTGGTGGCGGCGCGGACCTGCTTGAGGAGCTCGAGGCCGTTGAGGTTCGGCATGTTCCAGTCCGAGAGGACCAGATCGAAGCGCACGAGCGGGTTGCGCAGCTGGTTCAGGGCCTCGGCGCCGTCGCTGCACTGAGTGATGTTTTCGCGCGGGACACCGAGCTTGATGAGGATCTTCACGATCTCGACGCGGATGAAGATCGTGTCGTCGGCCACGAGAATTTTTTTCTGCTTGAGCTCAGCTTCCATGCCTCATTCTACCGCAGATCGGAAGAATGCACGAAAAAAAATCCCCTAGAGGCAGCTCGTCTCGAGCAATTCGAAGCGCCGAGGTGCAAGTTGGCGGAACTGGCTCTCGCAGGTGACCCGGGTCCACTGCATCCACTCCGGCACGAAGACGTTCACGACGCTCTTGAGTGCGACCTTGGCCTCCGGGTGCGTGGCGCGGGTGAAGTCCGTGGAGACGAAGTCCACGCGGTCTAGTTCGGTGTGGCCGAAGAGGCGCATCGAGACGGCTTCCTGGTGCTCGAGCACCAGTTCTTTCAGAACGCCGGCCTGGGCCGTGAGGGAACCGACGAGCAATACCAGCGCGAGTAGACGTTTCATGAGCACCTCATTTGTTTTCAGCTCTTCTACTGCCGCGTGAACAAGCTGTCCTCGGGGTGTGAAGTTTTTTCGGAAAACTATATTGACCATCCAACTTTGGTTAGGTATACCAAACACACGTTTTTACCCTTTAACAGGATGAATTATGCCAATACTCGCTCTCCTCTTATTAGCCGGGCCGGTTTCAGCCCAGGAAGTTCTTAAAGAAGTTGTTATCGACGATAACCCTCCGAAATCATTTGCCTCAAGCGTCAAAAAAGACATCGAAGGCACCT
>JBKHVY010000339.1:0-1584 GCA_046569805.1 Bacteriovoracia bacterium
TCATCTTAGTCTTCGCTTTAGTTTTCGCCATAGAATTTATAACTCCGCCAACAATACAATAAAAAACATGGACACCGTATCAAAGCGCCCATTGATCGTCTAACAGAAACGCTTGGTTATTCCAGCTCTTTCAACTCGTTGGCAGCGATTACCATGCGCTGAACTTCACTCGTTCCCTCATAAATTTCGGTGATCTTCGCATCACGGAAATAGCGCTCAACCGGGTACTCTTTAGTGTACCCGTTTCCGCCGCACAACTGGATCGCTTTGGTGGTCACCCACATGGCAGACTCCGAAGCCATAAGCTTCGCCTGGGCCGACTGTTTTGAGTATGGAAGCCCTGCGTCTTTCAATGCAGATGCGTGATAGATCAACAAGCGAGACGATGCGATCTTGGTGCTCATATCCGCCAACATGAACTGAACTCCTTGCAGAGTCGCCAAGGGGGCTCCGAATTGTACGCGCTGCTGCACGTATTTGGCGGCGTAGGTGAAGGCACCTTGTGCGATGCCCAGCGCCTGAGCCGCAATACCAATACGACCACCATCGAGAGTTCCCATGGCCACCCGGAAACCTTTCTCTGGTGCACCTAGCAGCGCATCTTTCGGGACTTTCACCTTATCAAAAGCGAGCTGGGCCGTGGATGAGCCTTTGATTCCAAGCTTGTCTTCGATCTTGATGATCGAGAAACCCGGTGACGAGGTCTCGACGATGAAAGCCGAGATGCCCTTATAATCTGGAGTCTTTTTTGTTTTCGCAAAAACGATCGCGACGTTAGCTTCTTTGCCGTTGGTGATCCAGTTCTTCACCCCGTTAATTTCCCAGTGGTCACCCATGTCGACAGCTGAAGTTGTGAGAGAACCCGGGTCCGATCCAGCGTTGGGTTCAGAGAGAGCAAAGCATCCGATCCACTCGCCGCTAGCGAGCTTCGGGAGGTATTTTTGTTTCTGAGCTTCGGTTCCGTACTCGAGGATAGGCCAGACACAAAGTGAAGTATGAGCGGACACGAAGACACCCGTTGAGGCGCAGTTCCGCGAGAGTTCTTCGATCAAAAGGGCATAACTGGTGTAGTCCAGGCCTGCACCGCCGTACTCCTCAGGCACGTAGGAACCGAGGAAACCGTTTTCAGCAAGTTTTTGAATCAGCGCTTTAGGCATTTCGCCCTTGTGGTCGATCTCCATAGCGATCGGCGCCACTTCCGCGTCGGAGAACTTCTTCATCATGTCCTGAATTTCTTTATATTTCGCATCGAGTAACATCTTATTCTCCTTTAAAAACGGCTGGGCGTTTCGCGAGGAAAGCCGCCGTTCCTTCTTTCATGTCATACGAACTAAACAGACCTGCGAAGGCACCCTTCTCAAGCTCCAGTCCCTGTTCGAGCGTGGTCTGCATACCTTGATCGACGACTTTCTTCGCCATGGCAATGGCCAGGGGGGAATTTTTTGCGACAGAGCTTAGATAGTCCTTAGCGCCCTGGATAAGAGCACTCTTGTCCGCGAAGAGTTGGACGGCGATGCCGCGCTCGAAAGCTTCCTGGGCTTTCATGTTGCGACCAGAGAACACGAGCTCTTTCGCCAGGCCAGC
>JBKHVY010000340.1:0-1578 GCA_046569805.1 Bacteriovoracia bacterium
GTCCCGCTTCCGTTCCGCACCTCATCAAACACACCCTTTATCAGGTTGCTCACGATAAACAGAATATCGCTGTCCAAGCTTGAGACTGGGTCATCAAAGACTACAACCCGGTCGGAGGTCATTCCGCTCTCCGTCTCGCTACCTTTGAGAAGATGGTAGAAGTAGAGGAACGTAATGAAACTCTTCTCCCCCTCGCTGAGCGTTTCCTTTGCGTCGGAACCATCCGGTCGCTGAATCTTGTAAAAGGGTTCTCGCTCCGATCTCGCCAGGGCAAAACCGGAGAAGCCGAAGGAGCGTAGCAAAGCGTTGATGCCATCGATTGTCGGTTGAATGCTCGTCGTATCCTTCTCTAGGGCCTTGATCTCTTGGTCCTTGGTTCCTTGATCCTTGGTCTTGTCAGCGATCTGGGTTTCGAGGTTTTCAATGCCCTTCTCGATCCCTTTCTTCTGGGAAGCGTAGGTTGCCAGATCGGCCTTTATTTCATGATCGAGCAAGTAACGCCATACTTGGCCGGTTAGCTGAGTGCGTTCGGCTTCAAGATTCGAAACCATTGTATTGTGCTTCTGAATCGCCGCATTTGCGTCTTCGACGAGCTTTTTAACTGCGTCCAAGACGTTTTTCAGGGAATCCAGTTCGACCGATTTGCTCGACTCACGGCGTTTCTCTTCAATGCGCTGGATGTTTATCCGGATTTTGGACGCAAGGAGCTCGCTTTCGGACTGAAGCTTTTCCGCATCGAGGAACTTCGGCGGATCATCAAGAAGCGCCTGGGCGCTTCGCTGAATCCGTTCCGAATCTGTTTTGTAATCAGTGTAGAGTTTCTCGATTGCAGCGGTGTCCGCGATGAAGGTCTCGTCGAAATACTCGTTCAAACTTTCTTCAAAAGAAGGCGGAGTGTCTTGTTGGCAAAATGGACATACCCGTTCATCGGGATCGTAGTAGTCGCGGCCCTGTTTCACCCAGTCGCTATTGCCTAGCTTTTGGATGAGCGCAGCAATATCTACATCCGTTTTGCCGATCACTTTCTTCTTTAGAATCGCGTTGGTCTCGTGAGCGAGCAGATCGGCTCCATTTGGAACGGCTAGAGTAAGGGCCGCCTGTGGAGCCTCCCCGAAGACCGTCGAGCCTTTGTTTTCAAGGTCAGCCAAGGAAACAGCCGCAGAGGTATTTGATGCGGATTCCGCAAGGAGGCGTGCCTTGAAGGCACTTTTCTTTCCTCGGACGCCAGTGAACGCTCCTTGCAGCGTGTCATCGTGTTTCAATTTCAGGGCCCAACACTTTTCTTCAAATGCTGTCTCCAGCGATGCAAGTTCGCCGCGTTTTCCACCATTACCATCTTCGCCGTTAAGCACGCCCTTGAGCTGAACGATCTTCTTTTTGATCTCATCAAGTACCGTCTTGGCAGCGTCGATCTTGTCGAGCGTATCCTTGTCCTTCTCGCCAAGTGTGAAGATACCCTTCAGCTCGTCGGGCTGATTAAAATTCCGTTCCACGAAGTCCCGGTTGTAGACCAGAAGCTCCATCGGTGAGGCGCCACGCCAGACCAGTGAGCAATGCGCGTGCGAAGCGCAGTCCGCA
>JBKHVY010000341.1:0-1558 GCA_046569805.1 Bacteriovoracia bacterium
GATGGCGCCGCCCTTCCAGGCGAGCTTATAGGACGAGTCGGTCGCGCCCTTGACGTAGATGGTTCCCGTGTAGGGGTGCCCCGGCACGAGGAAGTTCTCCAGGGACATCCCCAGGATCATGTCCTCGAGGGTCTTCTGCTCGAAGCTGACGATCCACTCGCGCGGCGCCTCTGCCCCGTAGTCGTAGACGACGTTCACGCCGGGCCAGGACTCGCCCGGGACGAAGGTCGAGAGCCGGATGCCGTTAGCCGTTTTCTCAAAGCGGTACGGCGGAGCGTCTCCGTGCCGAATCTCCGACGCGGCTCCGGGGACCCACCACAGAAGGTCCCAGATCTCCTGGTGCGGCTTGTACCACGTCACCACTTCCGTGGGCGCGAAGAGCTCCGAGCTCCAGGAAACGAGGTTCTGTCCCTTGCTCGGCTGGACGCTCAACATCACGGTGTCATCGAGCTTGAAGCTGATCATGGCCTTCGCGGGATGGGTTACGTCGGCCTCGAGGTTAAACAGTCGATCGATGGCGTTCGGCTGACTGAGCCGAGAGTTCGACTTGCTCCGTGCTTTGAGCGTGAACGTTTTTTCCTCCGCGGACCGGCTCATCCACAGCTCGCCGAGGATCCCCGTCGACTGGTACGGCGAACTCGCCCCGTGGAGGCCCGTGAACGGCAGCAGCTCGAGGACGAAGTCCTTCGACACCGCGAACTTCGGAACGTTGAGCTTGAAGTCCTTCGCGGTCCACTCCGCGTCGCCGACGAAGGCGATCCAGTCGTCCTTCGCCGAGAGCGTCGTAAACAGTCCCATGCGCGGATGGTAGAACCCTTTCCCTTCGACGGAGACGTCACCGGAGCGGGTACGGTTCTCGCGTTGGGTTTGGATGCGCGACTTGAGGTAGTAGTGGAGGTCGATCTTCTGGCTCGAGAACCGGTACTCGCCGAGGATCTTCGTCTCGCCGCTTAAGCTAACGCCCTTCCAGTCGTGCGCCCAGGGGAACACCACCTCGAAGGCCGTGGGCTTCTTCGGGTCCATGTTCAGGAGGTAGAGCTTGCTGAGCTTGATCGCCGTTCCCTTCCAGTTCCCCTCGACGTTGTTCAGCCGCAGGTTGACCGCAGACGCGACGATCTGGCGCGAGAGAGAGATCTCCTGAACGCGATCGGTCTTCCGCTGGTCGAGGAACGTTTCGATCTCGCTCAGGATGCGCGACCACTCCGTCACCTTCACGTCGTTGAAGGCGACGTTCACGCGCACGGGGTTCTTCGAGAAGAGGATGGTCCAGGGAAGGCGCACTTCCGCGCGCTTCGCTTCGACGATCGTCACGCCGTCGGGGGCGACGGCTTCGATCCCCTCGAAGATGACGCGGAAGTCGGCGCCGTAGGCCGGAATGATCTTCTTAAACTTCAGCTCCCAGGGAACCTCCAGTTCCTTCGCGATCTTGTTCGCGTGATCGCTCAGCGTCTTCGCCGTCAGGTTGCGCGTAATCTTCCACCAGATAAAGAACGACGTCAGACCGATCAAGATCCAGACGACGACCAAAAACGGCACCAGTTTCTTCATGCGTTCTCCT
>JBKHVY010000342.1:0-1509 GCA_046569805.1 Bacteriovoracia bacterium
GTTCTGCCCCCCATCCACGTTTTCCGCAGCAACAAAAACTTGCCGTACGCAAGCCCACGCTGCGGGAGCTGCTTGAAAAAACAGAGGCACTGGTGACTCAGCGAGAGCTGCGCATGAACTACAACATCGAAATCAAGTCTACGCTCGAAGACGAAAAAACCGGGTACCAGCCGGACATCGTCACCTTCACTGATGCTGTGGTTAAGGAGATCCGCGCCAGGCTTTCGCTCGATAGATTCTCGGTTCAGTCCTTCGACTGGCGCGTTCTGCGCTATCTTCATAAGTCGTACCCAGGGGTTCAAACCGTGGCACTGATCGAGGGACCTTACGAGGCGCAAGCGGCCTTACGTAAACTTGGTTTTAGGCCCACCGTTTTCTCTCCCTATTTCAAGTTCCTGACCAAAAAAGACGTGTCGTTTTTTCAGGCGAAGAACATCAAAGTCATCCCTTGGACGGTCAATGAGGTGAGTGACATGGAGGCCCTGCGGCGGCTGGGAGTTGATGGGATCATTACCGATTACCCTGATCGGATAAGGGCGGTAAAAACCTCCCCCTGAAATCCGCCGGAATGTCATGGTAGGTTATTAGGAGGGGAGATCGACTGCTATGAAATACGCTTTTGTGTTTGCACTTCTTTTGAGTGTCCAGGCCTTCGCTGATGAGGACTGCCAAAACCTTCCACCCATCGCCGGCGAATCCGTTATGGCGCTCTCGAGAGACGTGTTGCAATCCTCGCAGCAGCTTTACTCAAAAGTAGTGGACCTTCGTGTCCGTTTGGCAGGATCGGGAGACCTCTCGGTGCTCCTCAACGATGAGGGAGAAGTCGAAGCCGTTCGCTTTAATTATCGCGATAAAAAAGACGTCAAAGTTTTAAATATTACCGCGCGAGAACTCAACCAAGGCCTCCTCCTCGAGTACCCAGCACAGAACGGTGCGATCTCACCGCTTAAGCTCTCTGTGGTAAGACCTCCGGGCCTAAATCCAAGTACGGGGGGAACCTTTAAGCTCGAGATCGCGACCTCGCTTGATCCAGCGAAGTTTACCAGCTACCAGATCCGACTCGCAAAAACCGGCACGGCCTGGGGCGTCTCTCAGGGAAGCTCCCGGGTGAAGGAAGTGGTCATTCACCCAGGAGTGAGTATGCTGTCGTGGGACGGGACCTTTCAGAAGATCGAATTTAAAAACTAGCGCTCGTAGCAGTTGATAAATTCAGTGGCAAAGCGCACGCGATCGTTAAAGTCTCGCAGCCAGATGGTGCGTGTGCGGCTCATGCCACGGTAGATCGTTTCCCAGTAATACTCAGTCTGAAAGTTGCGCTCGCCTTGGATATTAATGGTCCCGCGACACTCAATGTCTGTGTCAGTGGTGTTCCAGACATCCACCTGCACTTGGTTATTGAAATGATACAACCGAGGTCGAACATTCACGATGTCTCCCGGGCGCTTGTCATAGGCAAAGCTCGCAGAGGCAACGAACAAACTGGCCAGGATCCACTTCATTAAAATCTCC
>JBKHVY010000343.1:0-1508 GCA_046569805.1 Bacteriovoracia bacterium
GACGTAAGCCTCTACCTCAACCGCTACGTTTCCTCGGAGGGCCGAGGCCTTCCAACCAGTGCCTACGACGCACGAACTGGCTACATCAAAGACCCAGGCCAAGTTTTCGCTATCGCCCAGGCGAAGAACCTCTGCTGCTCCGGGAACATCGTGACCGGAAACGTGATCCACGATCTCTTCATCCCGCTCCAAGACGGTAACCGCCTTCCTCAAGGGAAAAGTCGTCGCTTCGCCTACCGCACGGACTCGATCGATAATAACTCTGAGACCGGCTCGATCGGTGACATCTACGATGCAGGCCTGCGGTGGAATAACCACTACTACTGCGCCCCTGCCGACTACCAACCTCCAGGCCAGCAGCAAACGAGTAATTAGTTCAGCAAGAGGCCCACGAGAATAAGCGCTAGCACCAGTCGGTACCCCGTGAACCATACAAGCTGAATGCGCGCAATGAGCGTCATGAAGAAATGAATCGTGGCCAGTCCCACCATGAACGACACGAGGATACCGGTTACCATCACCGGGAGACTCTGCTCGCCGGTCTGGATCCCCTGGACGATCTCGGGAATCTCCAGGACGACGCCACCGAAGATCACGGGGATCGAGAGCAAGAACGAAAAGGCCCCTGCCTCGGCGCGATCGATTCCGCGCAAGAACGCTGCAGAAAGAGTAATTCCGGAGCGGCTCACGCCTGGGAAGATCGCTATCGACTGAGCAGCGCCAATGATAAGTGCATCTTGCCAGCGCAGCGCCCGTGAAAAGAAGCCTGAACTTTTCTCAGCGTTATGGCTCCGCCGTTGCACCGTATCCGCCCACCACAAGACAAGACCGAAGACCGCCTGGTTGAATGCAATCACCCAGGGATTGCGCGCTTGCTCAGAGATGTCCTTTAAAGCGAAGATGAACGCGACGGAAGTCACCGTCGCAAGGATGAAGTTTCGAATGAAATGGTGATTCGGAGTCTCTGAGCGCGGGGCCATGAGTGCCGGGACCAGGTCGCGAATTAATTCTACGATCCTCTTTCGAAAGTAGATAATGACCGCAAGTCCTGTCCCGAGATGCATACAGAGGTCGAACACGACACCAGGGTCTTTCAGCTCCATGAGAAAGGGCAAGAGCGCGAGGTGCCCACTCGAGCTCACGGGCAAGAACTCTGAGAAGCCTTGGATGATTCCGTACAGTAGCGCCGTTAGAATACTCACTCCGATACCTTTTCCGTTGGGGCGAAGAAGCTCGCGTTAGATGCCTCAAGGTGACCCACAAGCTCAGCCAGCTTATCTCTCAGTTTCACACAGTTCGCGGTCGTTTCCGGATCGACTTTCTCCCGCTTCGCAATCCTGCTGAGAACCGAGCTGACATTTTTCAGAGACAGGATGAGCGGGCGTCGACGGAAATCATCCTCAGGCCGCTGGACCACGAAAGCCGCAGCTTCGAAGTAGGCTTCATACATTTTTTCAAAGGTCTCCGCGGGCTCCGCTGGCACCGTTGCCAGGCGGGCGACGGCGTCG
>JBKHVY010000344.1:0-1503 GCA_046569805.1 Bacteriovoracia bacterium
ACTTCTCTCGATTACGGACATCTTCCTCGGTGATTTTCCAATTCTTAAACGGGTTCCCTAGGCGCTCCTTAAAGCGCGTAAGCTGCTCGGCCTTGCTGACCTTAAGAAAGATCTTGATGAGGATGATCCCATCGTCCTGGAGGAGTTTCTCGAACTGATTGATCTCCGAGTAGGCGGCTTTAAGCCTTGCGGGAGGTGCGAGCTTTTCTACTTTCTCTACAAGCACCCGCCCGTACCAGCTGCGATCGAAGATCACCATGTGACCTGCTTCTGGCAGGTGCTTCCAGAAGCGCTGGAGGTAGTGCTGGCCCTGTGCGGTCTCCGTGGGTTTCCCGACCGGAATAACGTGCACACTGCGAGGATCCAAGCGTTCGACGAGGTGCCGAATGCAGGTCCCTTTTCCTGCCGCATCGAAGCCCTCGAAGACGATCACGATGCGCTTCTTCTGCGCGAAGGCGGCCTGCTGGATGCGCACGAGTTGAAGCTTCAGATCCTTCATGGGTTCGTACCCAGGACGTCCACAAGCCACAGGTCATCGACTTTCCGGAGAGCGACGAGAAGGCGGCGCTCGAGACGCTTCTTCGATAGAAAGCTCACCTCAAACGTGGCGTCGGTTTCTGTGACCTTTTCTCGTGTGAGCTTATATTCGTCGAAGTCCGTCATCGCTAGCCAGAGTTCGTCTTTGAGGAACGGGCGCACGAGGGCCTTGTCGCGAAGTTGGGTTCTCAGGCGTGGGGTCATGAACTGCCACAGGGCCTTAAGGCCTGAGTCAGGTGTGGGGGAGTCGTTGTGGCGGAGGGCGTAGAGGATCACCTGAACCGCTTCCTTGGCGTCGTAGTCCGAGGATGGGTGAGGAATCGTGGTGTCGATTTCACCGATGATCTTTGAGGTCTGCGTGTTCGTGGAAGAGACGTAGAAGCGCACCAGGAGGAACTGGACGACGAAGACGATGAGGAGAGTAGGAATGAGAAGTTTAAGATTCTTTTTCACAAGATTATGGTGCCTAGGTTTTGGGTCTTTGCCAATTGGTGCTTAAGCCGGGACCTCGCGGCTTAGTTTCTCTTTGAGAGCCGCTATGCACCAATCATTCTGTGATAACTTCTCGCCCTTCGCCTTGCGCGAAGCTACATGCTTAATGATCTCTTGCTGAATCTCTTTGCCACAACGGATAAGGACTTCACCTTTGAGTGGCTTACTTGGGTCAACTCCATCTTCTTTGCAGTACCTAAGATATTCCTCAACGCTTTCCTTAAATTCTTCAGCAAGTTTTTTTGGACTTGTCGCCTTGAAAGTGACGACGTCGCGAAGCAAGAGGACTTCGCCGTGGATGTAGCCCGATTTGTAGTCGATGCTAGTGATGATGCCTTGATAGCCCTTATGCTTAAGCTCTTTCATTGAGTACTCCACTTTTCATAAATGATATCATTCTTAGATGTCCATCTCAATATCACCAAATAATTCCTTTCCATCGAATTTTGCAAATTAAGGTCGCTAATACTGGTC
>JBKHVY010000345.1:0-1458 GCA_046569805.1 Bacteriovoracia bacterium
CAATGGGTCTACGTGGAAACGAAGGTTCAGCTCGAGAAGATCAAGCGCGCCCTCCACGACGTGGGCTACACCATCCTCGCCGTGGAACAGAGGCCCTAGGAGAGACTTTCGATCTCCCGGTACCAGCGCTCTTTTTCTTGGTTCGACAGGAACGACGCCTCGAAGGAATTGCGCGCCAAGAGCTTGATCTCGATCGACGAGAGATCCAGTGCCCGCGTGGTCTGCAAGAAGTTTTCGTTCATGTAACCGCCAAAATACGCTGGGTCGTCGGAGTTCACGGTCACGCACGCCCCGCGCGCCAGAAGCTTCTTGAGGTTATGGTCCTCCAGGCGCTTGACCACACAAAGCTTGAGGTTCGAAAGTGGGCACACGGTAAACGGCATGCGCTCCTTCACCAAACGCTGCATGAGTGCGTCGTCCTCGATGGCACGCACGCCGTGGTCGATGCGCTTGACCTTCAAAAGATCTAGCGCTTCCCAGATGTACTCCGGAGGTCCTTCTTCGCCGGCGTGGGCGACGGTGAGGAAGCCCTCAGCACGGGCGCGCGCAAAGACGTTGGTGAACTTCGAGGGCGGGTGTCCCACCTCCGAGGAATCAAGCCCCACGGCGATGATGCCCTCCTTGAAGGGCAGCGCCGCATCGAGGGTCTTTTCGGCATCGGCCTCAGACAAGTGGCGCAGAAAACACAGGATGAGGTGACTCGTAATGCCCCACTTCTTGCGAGCGTCGTCGAGGGCACGGCGGATACCGCGATAGACGGTCTCGAACGCCACGCCTCGGTGCGTGTGCGTCTGGGGGTCAAAGAAAATTTCTGTGTGAACGACGTGGTCCTCGTTGCACTTCGTGAGGTAGGCCATGGTGAGGTCATAGAAATCCTGCTCGTGGAGCAGGACCGCAGCGCCCTCGTAGTAGATATCGAGGAAGGACTGGAGGTTGTGGAAGTCGTAGGCCTCGCGCAGCGCCTCGATGGTGGCGAAGCGAGTCTTCACACCGTTTCGGCGAGCGATCTCGAACATGAGTTCGGGCTCGAAGGTGCCTTCGATGTGGAGATGGAGTTCGGCCTTCGGGATTTTTTTGATCAGTTCGGTCTTTGTCATACGCTTCCTTTTTCACTAGCATCTAGTCTGCATGAAAACCTCTGAGATTGGCAAAAATGCTGCGACCTTAAGTCTCATCGAAGTGGGACTGGGAAGCCTGTTGCATGGCCTCAAGCTCCCCTTCTCGGGCCACGTGCTCTCTTTAAACCAGAGCTTCATCCTCACCCGTGCGACACTCACGAGCGGTGAGCGGCGCGATGCTGCAGTTATCAGCACCACCGCGGCCATCCTCAAGTCGCTCTCGCCGGCCGGCAAGAAACTCACGCCCATGCTCGCCATCGCCGTGCAGGGGCAGCTCTACTACTTAGGACTCCTCGTTGCCGGTACTGGTGTCATTGGCCAGCTCCTCGGAAGCCTCCTG
>JBKHVY010000346.1:0-1440 GCA_046569805.1 Bacteriovoracia bacterium
TGGTGTTCGTCACTCCGAGGGTCATGCCGAGGGTGGCGATGATGAAAGAAAACTCTCCGATCTGCGCCAAGCTCATGCCGGCCTGGACTGAAGTTTTTAGACTCTGTCCGGAGACCAGTGCCCCGGTCGCGGAGCTGAGGAACTTTCCGATGATGGTGACGACGGTCAGAACGAGGATCACGCCCCCGTGCTCTACGAGTATCCTCGGGTCGATTAGCATTCCGACGGAGACGAAGACGATCGCTGCGAAGAGATCGCGCACCGGAACGAGGATCTCCTCGATGCGGTGGCCCTCCCGAGTTTCGGCGAGAAGCGATCCCATGACAAAGGCGCCCAGGGCCGGCGAGAAGCCGACGCGTGTGGCGACGAGGACCATCATGAGGCACAGGCCTAGGGAGACGATGAGCATGGTCTCGTTCGAGAGCCACGGCTTGATGCGGTTAAGGAGCCCGGGCAACAGATAGATCCCGAGGAGGAACCAGGTCACGAGGAAGAAAACTAATTGAACGGATGAATTCAACAGCGCCGTGCCCGAGAGCGTCTGGGTCGCAGCCACCGTTGACAAGAGCACCAAGAGAAGAATCGCCGCAAGATCTTCAACAATCAGCACACCGAAGACGAGGTTCGTGAACCCTTTTTTCTTGAGCCCGAGTTCTTCGAAAGCCCGGACGATGATGGTCGTCGAAGAGATCGAGAGGATGCCCCCGAGGAAAAGGCTGTCCATGCGCGACCAACCGATGATCTGGCCGGTGAAGAATCCCGCAACGAGCATGAAGACGATTTCGAAGAGGGCCGTGATGCTCGAGGCGCCACCGACTTTCACGAGCTTCTTGAAGCTGAACTCCAGGCCCAGGCTAAACAAAAGGAAGATCACGCCGATCTCCGCCCACACCTTGATGCTCTCCATGTCGGTGATGGTCGGGACCCAGGGCACGTGGGGGCCGACGAGGAACCCGGCGATGAGATACCCCAGGACGACGGGCTGCTTGAGGAACTTGCACAACAGCGTCACGGCCGCCGCCGTCATCAGAATGAAACCTAAATCTTGAATGAGTCCAGGGAGATGAGTCACCGCAAAATCATAAATGATCAGAGGCCAGAAATCACGCTTTATTCGTGCAGGAAGCGCCCGTAGTTTTCGCGCATCTCGGCAGGGATTTCGATGGGCCTTCCGGTCTCAAGATCGATGTACACCCAGACGGTTTCGCCACTAAAAATTAGCCGCTCGTCGCTGACGCGTTTTAACCGATACACGCGCGTGCTTTGCGCCGCTTTCATGGAGGTGAGCCAGGTCTGCATCTCGAGTTCTTCGCCGAGGTGCGCTGGCGCGAGGTAATTCAGTTCGTGCTTACGCACCACGAAGCAAGCGCGGTTTTTGAGGAATACACCCATGCCGTAACCCAGTGATTCTGAGTGGGCGCCCGCGGCGGCGAGGATCCA
>JBKHVY010000347.1:0-1439 GCA_046569805.1 Bacteriovoracia bacterium
CTGGTCGATGGCCGTGCAATCGGAATCGGGTAAGTTGTTATGGCCCTGATAGTGACCCGCGATCCAGTAGTACTCACGCCCGCGAGCATCCACACGATGATGGATTTCTTCGGAGTAGCTGCGCTTCCCGATCGAGGTTAATCGTAGACCCTTTAGCTCCTTGAGCGGCACGTCCGGGACGTTAAGATTCCACAACGTGTGCGGCGGCAGAAGCTTCAAGAGACCCGCCTCGACGATCCAGGCAGCGACCTCCGCGGCCGTCTCGTAGTGATGGAGATTCGTTGTGACAGTGCCAAACACGAGACTCGTCGCCAGCGCAGGCACGCCATGGAAAACGGCTTCCCGCGCCGCCGCGATGGTTCCCGAATAGTAGAGGTCTTGCCCGAGGTTCGCCCCACGATTAATTCCTGTCACGACGCCCTCCGGGCGATCACCCTTCGTGACGTGGCCCAGGCCCATCAGCGTGCAGTCACCGGGAAAGCCACTACAGCCCCATACGCCCTCGCTGATGTGCTCTAGCCGCAGAGGTTTATCAAGGGAGATCGAGTGGCCCGTCGTCGAGCGCTCTTCAAGCGGTGCCACCACTGTAACGCGATGATCACGGCGAAACCGCTCGCTGAGGGCCTTGATGCCAGGAGCGAATACACCGTCGTCGTTCGAAATGAGGATATGCATCCCTCGATTATAAACCCAAGCGGCATAGGGGCGCGAAGAAGAGCTCTGGGCAAGATGTTCCTACCGATTCCGGATGGAATTGGTAGGAAAGCGCGCGCGCATGCTGGAGCATGACCCACTCTCCGTTCTCCTCCCACCCGCTCCAGCCCCGCGGGAGCGTGCGCGCCGGCACCCCGAGCGAGTTGTAGCGCTGGACCTCGACCTGCCGAGGCCAGTGGAGGCGCTTCTGCCAAACCATGGGAACCTTCCAGACGAAGGACTCTCCGTGGGCAGGCCGCGGGCTGCGCTCGACGGCTAGGCCTATGAAGCGCGCCAGGATCTGGTGCCCGAGGCAGATGCCACCGATCGGAACGTCTGTTTTCCACCACGCCAAGAGCGTCTCTTCGATGCGGTAATCATCCGGGTGTCCGGGGCCAGGACCGAGGACGATCAGATCCGGCAAGGTCGTCGCCGGGGATGACCACTTCTTCCAGTGCACCACCTCACACGAGCTCCCCGCGCGCTCGAATTCGGCGGCGATGTTGTAGGTAAAGCTATCATCGAAGTCGATCAGCCACACGCGCCGCATGGGTCACATCCGCTGCATGCGGAACCAGTCGCGCCGGTAGCGCGAGAACCGATCGTCGCCGAAGTTGAAGAGGATGTTGAAGGCATAGCGGAATCCGACGATGGATTCTTGGTAACTTAGGTTAAGGATCCAGCAATTGTTATGCGGCATAATGTCCACCGAGTAAACGGTACGAATGTCCTGCTGGGCCTCGAGG
>JBKHVY010000348.1:0-1395 GCA_046569805.1 Bacteriovoracia bacterium
CACTTAGGCCCTGAGTCGGTTCACCGTAGCGGCGAGAAACGATGAAAAATCCGTACTCGAGGAGACCCATCTCAACCATGGCGTTCGCGTTACGACGGAAGCCGTGATTGAAGTAAGGCATGTCGAAGCTACCCCAGAAGAAGCGGTAGTCGTTAGAGATCCGCGCAAACTCCCGAACGTACTTTTCGTGCGTGGGGAACTGCAGCAGGTAATTGTTGTAGTTAATGCTAACGCTGCCGGGAGTATCAAGGTAAGGCTTAAAGAACTCGTAGATCCGGTGGTAGGTCGCCCCGCGACGAACGGCGTCCTTGGCATGGCCGAGGAGCACCTTGATGTCCGTCGGAAGAACCCACTCCTGGTTCGTGATGTCCTGGTCTTCAGACCATTTGAGATCCGTCATGAGGAGCATCTTGAGTTCGAGCACTTCTTTCCGGTACTTCTTCAGATCCGGGATCGATGTTTCATCGTCAAGGAAGTAGGGCACGGCCGTAATAAGATCATCGATGGAGAACAACCGCTCGGTTGAGTTCGGAGCATAGAACAGCAAGCGCTCGAGGACATCGAGGTCGCTCGAGAGGAGCTCCATGAGGCTTTTTTGAGTGAGGTCGATATATTTCACGCGGGCGATATCAAACGCCACACTCGCAGCAGGAGCGAGCTTATAGAGTGCGTCCTGGAGCTCGAGGTGAGTGAGTATGTCGTTGTCCCCGCCGAGGAGAAGTTTCTTAATGAACAAGACGGCTTTGATTTGCTCTACCGTCGATTCATTGTTTTCTGTGGTGAGGCTTTCGATGATTTCGATGACGTTAATCTGATTCACCTTACCCGCGCGATCGGTGGTGAAGATGTCCAAGAGCGCGCGCGACATCGAATCGGCGGCCTTGTAGACGCGGATGCGCTGAAGGTCGTGGAGGTTAAACGGCGTCTCTTCTTTGCTCTTGAAGAAAGGATAGACCTTCGGCATTTCTCGGTTGAAGAGGTAGAGGAAGTCGAAGATCTTCTTCACGGCCACGGGCGAGAGGTACTCGCGGTCTTCGCCGAACAAGAGGTGGCTCACTTCGAAGACACTCTTGATCGCTCGAACGTTGATCACGTCGAAGTCGGGAACGTTCTTCTGGACGTAAAGTTCGAAAGCGTTGCGCGAGAGGTAGCCGGGTTTTTCGCTCTCAACCACGCGCATGAAGAGGTCGATGTTGCGCTGAAGACAGTCGATCTGGGTCGTAATGTCGCGTTCCATGATGGACTTGAACTCGCTCACCTCGAGCTTACAGCCGGCGTTAAAGCGCGAGCTTTCGATGGCCTTCTTGACCACCTTGCTTTTCTTTAGATCCGAGCACCCGGCAACAAACACAAGGAGTGTCAGCATGGCGAGTGTCAGTTTTTGGAAAGCCTTCA
>JBKHVY010000349.1:0-1394 GCA_046569805.1 Bacteriovoracia bacterium
AACTGCTGCTTACGGGTGGGACCGGTTCATTCGGAAACGCAGTCCTTAATCGGTTTCTGCATTCAGGATTTTCCGAAATCCGCATCTTCAGCCGCGACGAGAAGAAGCAGGATGACATGCGCAAAAAGTATGCAGCGGATCACCTGAAGTTCTATATCGGTGATGTTCGCGACCCGAGTTCGATCATGAATGCGATGCGGGGAGTTGATTACGTTTTTCACGCTGCGGCGCTCAAGCAGGTCCCCTCATGCGAGTTCCACCCGATGGAAGCGGTGAAGACCAATGTCTTTGGTACCGACAACGTTCTTGAAGCGGCGATCCAGTGCAAGGTTAAGAAAGTCGTATGCCTTAGTACCGATAAGGCCGTGTACCCCATCAACGCGATGGGGATCTCGAAAGCGATGATGGAAAAGGTCATGGTCGCGAAATCGAGAAACCTTGAGGGGACTGGGACCGTCATCTGCGGCACACGCTACGGTAACGTGATGGCCTCTCGGGGGTCGGTGATTCCGCTGTTCGTGAATCAGGTGCGCGAAGGCCGCGCTATCTCGATTACGGACCCTCATATGACTCGCTTCATGATGACCCTGGATGACGCGGTTGATTTAGTCTTGTTTGCTTTCGAGCATGGAAAGAATGGGGACTTGTTCGTCCAGAAGGCTCCGGCCGCCACGATTCACACGCTCGCAGCAGCCATCACTCAAATGCTCTCGAAGCCAGACCACGCAATTAATGTGATCGGCACGCGCCACGGGGAGAAGGCCCACGAAGTTCTCTTGTCTCGAGAAGAGCGAGCAATCTCGGAGGACCTTGGAAACTACTTCCGGATCCCTCCGGATCTGCGCGATCTGAACTACGAGAAGTATACTGAAAAAGGTGAGTCGAAGATCACCGTCGCCGAGGACTACAACTCCTCGAATACGGAGCGGCTGGATATCGAGGGGATGAAACAGCTTCTCTTAAAGCTTAAGTTCATGCGCGAAGCCGTTGCAGGGCGCTACGTGGACGAGGAGAGCTAGTGAGGGTTCTTGTCACCGGAGCGAATGGATTTATCGCAAAAAACCTGATCCAGCACCTCTCAGAAGACAAGTCGATCGAGGTGGTGAGACTCACGCGTGAGTCAGTGCTCTCGTCGATCGATTTCGGGGAAATCGATTTTATCTTTCACTTGGCAGGGGTGAACCGGCCACAAGATGTGGCCGAGTTCCATTCAGGTAATACCGGGCTCACCCAAGAGTTAGTCGAGGCGCTTTCAAAGCTCGAGAAGCGAGTGCCGGTAGTCTTTTCGAGTTCTACTCAGGCAATACTTGAGAATGACTACGGAGTGAGTAAGAAGAACGCTGAAGACAGGCTCCTTGAACTCAGCCGAACGAAGGGGAATCCGGTTGCCATAT
>JBKHVY010000350.1:0-1389 GCA_046569805.1 Bacteriovoracia bacterium
TGATTTTTTTGTAATCTCACTTCGAGCGGGGTTATCCTCTATCTCAGATCTTGATGAACGATAGAATCTATATTCCTCGATTTGAGTCCATGAGGGCAAGCTGGAGAGAACCCCAAGTAATTCACCAATCTCAGACTTTTTCCACATTTTAAAGTTTTCTTTATGCGGCCAACCTTTAATCGCGTGGTTCTCAAACTGTCTTATAAACTTGTTTGCACCTTTCCATCTTTCACGGCAATGCTCCTTACGAGGATGTTTTTTAACAATACGACCACTTCTTGGGTGTTGAGGTATCGTTGAGCCATCCACAGGTGTTTGCCACCATTCGCATTCGATTGCATGTGAAACTGGTGCGAGACCAGCTAATACCAGGACGACGCTAAACTTCAAAAATTTCACGGATGCCTTCCTTCCAGTCGAGAATTCGAACTCCGTCGAGCTCGCGTGGGATTTTCTCGAGACAAAGGACGTATCTCTTCGCCTCTGGGAACGAGCTCGCAAGACCCCGAAGTGCGGAGAGGTGATCATCGTGGATCTTTGCCGTGGACTTGATCTCAACGAGGATAACTTCCTTTCGACTCTTTTCGATGATGAGATCAATCTCCACGCCCGCACCGGTTCGAAGGTACGAGAACTTCCAGTTCTTCTCGTAGTACTGGTTCAGCCGGAAGAACTCGCAGATGACCATCTGATCGAAGAGCTTTCCGTACTCGAACGTCGATGGCAGGAGCTCCTGGTTGATCTCCTGGGAGATCGCTCGGACGACCCCGCAGTCGAAGAAGTAGAACTTCGGAGCACGCCGCTGGCGCTCGCGGACAGACCGCGAGTAGGGCTCGAGGAAGTAACCGAGCAGCGTATCGGCGAGGATCGAGAAATAGCGCTCGACGCTCTTTGAGTTAATCCCCGCTTCTTTCGCGAGCGTGGTGTAGTTAATGATCTCGGTGTTGGACTGCGCCGCCACTTCGAGGAAGGCGCGGAAGGGGTCGATGTTGCGCACCAGCTGCTCGACGAGAACCTCTTCTTTTACGTAGGTGTGGACGTAGGACAGAAGAAAGCGCTTGATGTCTTGCTGAGTATCGAACTGAAGCACGCTCGGAAGTGTACCGAAGGCGAGAGCGCGATTGAGGTCAAACTGATCGCCGAGCTCTAAAAACGAAAAGGGGTAGAGGTAGTAGCTGAAGGCACGTCCGGCCAGGAGGTTCGCTGCATCTCGCTTGAGCTTGCGGGCCGAGGAGCCCGTGAGGGCGAACTTGATCTTCTTGTCGAAGAGCACTTGGTGGATCACGTCGAGGAGCTTCGGAATTTTCTGAATCTCATCGATGATCACCCACTGCGGAGCGGGCCGCTTGGCGTCGATCATCTCTTTAAGCTGCTCGGGGTGCGTCGCCA
>JBKHVY010000351.1:0-1379 GCA_046569805.1 Bacteriovoracia bacterium
GGCGGGCCTCGGCGTTCCCGAGGAACTCGCGCACGACGTCGCCGGAGAACTTCCGCGGCATCTTACTGGCCAGCGGATAGTCGCGGCTCGCGAGCTCGGGGCGCTCGGCGGAGAGCCAGAACTCCACGGCTGCGCCCACGTCCAGTTCGCACGCCTCTCCCAGCTCCATCAGCTCTTCCCAGCTGAGCAGGAAGAAGTGCTTGAACCAGAAGTCGTCCGGGAAGCTGCGGAAGACTTCCGTCAGCTTGAAGCGCCAGGCGCGCTTCTTCCAGGTCAGCGCGGTGGCGGCGACCAGGACCTTCAGGAGATCCCGCGAGTCGGCTTCGCCTCGGTGCTCTTCCTTGTCGGCGATGCCGAAGCGCTGGATGAAGCTCTCGAGGTTCAGCTGGCCCGCACCCGGGAAGAGGAGGCCGAAGTAGAGCATGGAGTCCTGGAACGACTCGCGGTCGCTCGAGCGGTCGATCCGGTCAAACGAGCGCTTGAGGAACTTTTCCTCGAAGCCCGCGTTGTGGGCGATCAGCGCGTGCTTCTCCAGCTCGTGGAGGTCGTTCTCCACCATCGACCACTGCGGGGCCTTCTTCAGCATGGCGGTCGAGATGCCGGTGAGCTTCTGGATGAACGGGGAGATCGGACGCTCCGAGCGCACGAGGCTGGTGAACTTTCGTTGAAGTTTTGTCCCGTCGAACTGCCAGAACCCCAGATCGATGATCTCGTCATCGGCCGGATTGATTCCTGTTGTCTCGATGTCTATGACCGCCCATTTCCCTAAGCCCATTTTGCGCTCCGTACCATTTGAGACATTTAGAAAACCGTATGCTAGCTTTTCCCCATAAAAAAGGAAAACAATATGCCTACTTGGCTGATGCAGACCCAGTCATTTTTGATCGTCGCCCTCATGATCTACGGCATTACTCAGTACCGCGATCGCCTCAAGCATCCGAAAATCATGCTCGCGGCGATGGTCTGGGACGTTCTCCTTATCCTCCAGATCGAACTTTCTCGCAGCGCCATCCTCAAGGCCTCGAAGGCCATGGGGAATCCGATGCTTCTGAACATTCACGTTTCCATCGCCGTGACCACCGTCGTGTTGTACGGCTTCATGATCCATTCGGGAAGAAAAGTTCTCGCGGGTGACACCGGTTTGCGGAATCGACACAGGGCCTTGGGGTACGCGACCATGACTATGAGAATCTTAACCTTCGTCACGAGCTTCGTGGCGGTTTCGGAGAACGCTGGATGAATAACCTCGAACTCGTTGCCAGTTTAATAAAAACCCAACTCACAGATGCCAAAGTTACTGTTAGCGACATGACCGGAACCGAGGACCACCTCGAGATTACCATCGCGAGTGATGCCTTCAAAGGAAAGATGCTCCTGCA
>JBKHVY010000352.1:0-1367 GCA_046569805.1 Bacteriovoracia bacterium
GGCCTGGTCCGAGGCTTTCTTGTTGTAGGCGATCGGGAGCTTGTACTTCTTGCCCACGGCCGTAGCACCGGGATTCGTGAAGGCGTGCGTGGCGTTCGGGTAGTTGACCGAGCGGTAGTCCGCCTTGATCGCCTTCATTTCTTTCTCGAAGCCCGCGCGCTCCGCGGCCGGGACCATGGGATCAGCGAGACCGTTGAGTGCGAGAACGCGCGCCTTGATCGGCTGCTGAGGCAGTGTAGAGGCGAGGCCTCCGTGGAAGCTCACGACGCCGGCGAGGTCCATGCCTGTACGAGCGAGGTTGAGGGCCTGGGTGCCACCGAAGCAGAAGCCGATAACGTAGACTTTTTTCGGGTCGACGTGCGGATCTTTCTTCGCTTGCTCGATGTACTTGGTCAGGCGCTCGATGCCGAGCTGTGGGTTCTGGTAGAACGGGGTCGCAAGGCCCTGAGCTTCGGTCGGAGTCTCAACCAGGGCGGAGTTTCCGAAGAGATCCACCACCAAAGTGGCGAAGCCTTCTTTGTTCAGCATCTCTGAGTTCTGGGCCATGAAGCTGTTGCGGCCCCACCACTCGTGGACGATGACGACGAGCGGGATCTGGCCCTTGAATTCTTTGGGAAGAGAGACCTTGGCCTCGAACTTCTTGCCGTCGGCTTCGAAGCTTGTGACACCCGTGTAGACGGGCTTCGCGACTTCTTTGTGGGCGCAGGAAACGCTTAAGCCGAGTACGGCGATGAGGGAGAAGAGAAATTTCACTGGTAACTCCTTTTTAAAATGTCCTGGGTCATCTTAAGGTATTTTTGGGGATTTGGGTTTGAACAAGTTTACGACGAAATATTCCGCAGTGCGAAGTGAAGTCTCTTCGAGAATAATACCAGGACCTGGGCTATACTTTCTTATGGGCCACGACCACTCCAAATGCCAGCACGACCACTCAAAAGATACGAAGCACCGGCACGTGCACGCGCACCATGGCCACGGTCACGGACATGGCCACCACCATCACCCGATGCCCAAAGGCAGTAAGAACATCCTCATCGCTTTTTTCCTCAACGCCAGTTTCGCGGTGGTGGAGTTCGTCGGCGGACACCTCACGAATAGTGTGGCGATCCAGTCGGACGCTGTCCATGACCTGGGTGACAGTCTGGTGCTGCTCTTTGCGTTCTTCGCTGAGAAGTTGAGCCTCAAGAAGTCCGATGAGAAGTTCACCTTCGGCTATCGCCGCTTCTCGCTCTTGGCGGGTCTTGTGAATGGCCTCATCCTTGTGGCCGGCTCGATCTACGTCCTCGTCGATGCGGTCGCACGTCTGCAGAGTCCGCAACCTGTGCACGCTCCGGGCATGGCAGGCCTTGCCGTCCTAGGGATCCTCG
>JBKHVY010000353.1:0-1320 GCA_046569805.1 Bacteriovoracia bacterium
ACACTGGTGAGGATTTCAGAAGCTGCAACTCGAAGTTTACGGATACCAGGGCGACTCGGCGATGAAGTGCCGTGAGTGCCAAGACCTGGTCGCCGACGAGGTGAAGATCTTTCACCCAGGCGTGGAGTTCAAACTCGTGAGTCCCGATCAGGTCACCGGTAAAGCTAAACTTCAAGAGGCGCCCATCTTGCGTGCCTACCCAAACGGCATCTTCCCCTACAACCCACGAACTCTGCGCTGAAACGCTGACGGCCATGGCGAGTGGGTCGCGACTGTAAATCACGTGTGCACTGCGAACGCCCGATTGCGGATGATAGCGCCGAAGACTGCCATGGACCGAGGCTTCCCCGTCACAGAAGGTCCACACCTCAAGACCCACGGCCTGAGGCTTTCCACATTGCGCTCCCCACTGAGATTTTAATCCCTGCGCCTGCCAGGCCGTGGGCAAAGCTCTCTGGGCACGGTCCGTCGTCTGCTCGGGAAGCCGAGCACAGCTTAACGAAACCGATAGCAAGGTCAGTAAACAAAGTTTGACCATGGTCGACGTATCGGCTCAATACCGCTAAAGTTAACCGACATAAAGCATCAAGGAATCCTCATGGACGCGGCCGAGCAACTGGGTGAAAATTTTGAACTCTCTCGCTACCTCCACGCCCGCAGTGTTTCGCGAGATCTGGTCACTGAAATCGGTCACCAGCTCGTCTCGGGTATGAGCGAGCAGGAGGCACACGAGCTTGCCCAGGACGTCTTCCGTCAGCGCGGAATCACCAAGTTCTGGCATCCGACGAAGATTCGCTTCGGAAAAAACACGCTCTGTACGTTTCGTGAAGAATCGGATCCTGCGGTGAAGCTCGTCCTCGGAGATGTGTATTACATTGACATCGGTCCAGTCGTCGAAGGCCACGAAGGTGACTACGGAGAGACGTTCGTGTGTGGGTCTGGAAGTGATCCTCTCATCAGCGCGAGTCGCGAGCTCTTTCGGTTCACGCAAGAGCGCTGGCGCCACGACCGACTCACGGGCGCTGAGCTCTATGATCTCGCCAGTGGTCGTGCTCGAGAAATGGAGTTGGAACTTGATCGACGCTCTGCCGGTCACCGCTGTGGGGACTTCCCACACGCCCTCTTCCATAAAGGCAAGTTGCAAGACTTTGTGGCCACTCCAAGCGCTGGCCTGTGGGTACTAGAGATTCACGTCGTCGATCCGAAGCGCGAGCGCGCGGCGTTCTTCGAGGACATCCTCGGAGTGGAGAGCCTCGGGGCTAACCTCGTCGGACCCGCGCGAGCGCTTTGCGCTTTTGATAAAGATACGGGGCCAAGAGG
>JBKHVY010000354.1:0-1310 GCA_046569805.1 Bacteriovoracia bacterium
GTTGAGGACGCCATCAAACAGATGTTACCAAGCTCGAACAAAAATCCTTCGCAGCGCCACTCCGAGAAAACTTCTATCCCTTCCCGCGAGTAGGACTTCCCTACGATTCTTATTCAGCCTATTCTGATTAAAATTTATCAGGGAGATTCCTATGAAAGGTTCCGCCAAAATTATTGAAGCTCTGAATTCTGTTCTCATGAAAGAGCTCACGGCCATCAACCAGTACTTCCTGCACGCGCGCATGCTCGAGAACTGGGGCCTAGCGAAACTCGGAAAGCTTGAGTACGCTGCTTCGATCGACGAGATGAAGCACGCGGACATGGTCATCAAACGGATTCTCTTCCTCGAAGGCCTCCCGAACCTCCAGAAGCTCGGAAAACTCCGCATCGGAACCGATCTGAAGGAAGTCCTTGCCGCTGATCTTGAAGTTGAGTACGAGGCGGTCCCGCACCTCAAGAAGTGCATCAAGCTCGCCGAAGCGGAAAATGATTACGTCAGCCGTGACCTGTTCCTCTCCATCCTCGCGTCAGAAGAGAAGCACGTAGATTGGTTGGAAACCCAGATCGAGCTCTTGAAGCGCGTGGGTCCACAGAACTACATGCAGTCGCAGATGGAGCCGGATCAAGGTGCGGATTAATTTTTTGGGAGGAACTATGAAACTATTGGCCCTACTACTCACGCTCTCGCTCTTCGCAGTCGCTTGTAACAAGGCGGAGGAAGCTCCAGCTCCCGCCGCGGGCGCAGAAGCCGCCGCCGAAGCCGCGGCCGTGGGCTACGACAAGGACCACAACCACGTTCCGGACGAAGCGGATCACATGCACGACGACGCTCACCACGCCGAAAAGTAAGTCTCAGGGGCCCCGATCGGGGCCCCTTTTTTTTACCACATTTTGATCGAAAACGGTGTGAAGTAGTTCTTCAGGGCTTCCGGATTCTCTACGCGCATCTGGTAGTCGCGCGCCATGTCGGCGTCCGCGCGGTGCTTGTGACTATGAATAGTCGAAAACCAACTGTACCCAAGGAAGTAGACGGCGAGGCCCGCCACGATCATCGAGCGCTTCGATGTCTGCGAGAGTTCGAGCGCCACAGGAATCAGCGCAAACGGGTACACCAAATAGAGGTGCCAGAAGTTAAAAGGGACCGGCGAGAGCACTGATACCGAAACGAGCGAGAACACCGCACACAGGCACAAGGTTCGAAGACCCTGCTGCGAGGTGAAGCGGAAGAAGCGATAGTTCGCGTAGAGCACTCCGATGAGTGACGGAACGGCGAAGAGCCACTTCACCACAACCCACACCTGCTCACCGAGC
>JBKHVY010000355.1:0-1304 GCA_046569805.1 Bacteriovoracia bacterium
GCGCGACTGGAACAGCATGCGCATCGGATAGCTCTTCTCCCCGAGACCGCGCTCGATCAGGCGGTAGGTCTCGAGGCAGTGGCGGTAGTAGAGGTCTCCCTTATCCAGCACCCGGCGCAGCGGAATCCCGTGGAACGAGATCACCAGCATGTCCGGCGTCTTACCTTTAAGACTCTCCTGGATCAGCCGCACCGAGTGGTCGATGAAGCACTTCGCGCGGTGATAGGAATCGACAACGGTGAAGCCCGGGATGTTCACCCGGTGCTTGAACTCGGCGCCGAGGCCATCGACGACCGAGGCAATGGTCGACTCCGCGTACTGCGGGAACTGCGGGAACACGATCACTTTCTGCGCGCGCGTCTCGACGGGCTCTTTTTCCCACTCGTCGAGGATCTGTCCAGGCCTTGGCTCGGCCAGGAGGAAGCAGTGGTTGATCTCGAGGTTCGGCGCCAGGTGGGGCCGAATCCCGTCGGCGACGAGCTTCGTGGTTTTGACGAGCGGAAACCCTTCGCCGTCCCAGATGCGCGAGTAGAGCTTGGCGGATCGCTTCGGGCGAAACGGAAGGATGAAGAGGTTCAGAATGATCGCCCACAGCCAGCGCGGCAGGTCCACCACCCGGGGGTCGGCGAGGAACTCTCTCAGGAACGTACGCACGTCCGCGGTGCTCGGACTTTTGGGAGATCCGAGTTGGCCCGGAATAATCTTGGTCTTCGTCATAGTTTTTTCCTAAAGCATTGAAAGTTCCTACTATTTCTGCCATAAAAGCCTCACAAGTGGCCATTAGACACGAGGTGTATATGAAGAAAAAAGCCGAGCGCACAGACAGCGAACTCAAGGGCGTGACCCTCCTCGGTCAGACCCACACCGACTACCCTGCGACCTACGCCCCGGAGGTCCTCGAGAGCTTCGTGAACAAGCACCCGAAGACGGACAACTGGACGACGTTCGTGTGCACCGAATTCACGAGCCTGTGCCCCAAGACGGGCCAGCCCGACTTCGCGCGCATCTACATCAACTACATCGCCGACAAGCTCATGGTGGAGTCGAAGTCCCTGAAGCTCTACCTCTTCAGCTTCCGCAACCACGGCGACTTCCACGAGGACTGCGTGGCCAAGATGTGCCAAGACCTGAATAAGCTGATCAAGCCTCGTTATATCGAGGTCATCGGCGAGTTCACTCCCCGCGGCGGCATCGCCATCTACCCCTTCGCCCAGGCGAGCAATGGACAAAAAGCCTATGATACCTTGCGCTTAACTCGCCTCGCGAATTATGCCCCCGGCAAGTACACCCTTCCTTTGCAGCGC
>JBKHVY010000356.1:0-1302 GCA_046569805.1 Bacteriovoracia bacterium
CACTTCTTTCAAGGCGACAGTCGCGTCGAGGTAGTTTGCCTGAGCAGCGAAGCTGACGAGTAAGATCATGGCAGCGAAGAATTTCATCGGATTTCTCCTAAAAGGTTTCAAGTTGCGCCGTGATACCACTACCGTCACTCGCCGTCACTCAAGGCCTTCCTCTAAGTAAAAATTACAGCACCTGCCGCAACATCCGTCGCAGGGGCTCGGCCGCTCCCCAGAGGAGCTGGTCACCACAAGTGAACGCATTCACGAACGTAGGCCCGAGACTCATTTTCCGAACCCTGCCCACGGCGATGTCGAGCTTCCCAGCGACGGCCGCTGGCGTGAGCGAGCGAAGGGTCGTCTCTTTGTCATTGGCCACAAAGCGCACCCACTCGTTATCGGCTTTAATGGCCGCCTCGATCTCAGTCAGAGGTACGTCGCGATGGAGCTTGATCGTGAGGGCCTGTGAGTGGCAGCGAAGAGCTCCCACGCGCACGCAAGTGCCGTCGATCGGAATGGTCTTTCCGGTGGCGAGGATTTTATTGGCTTCCGCCTCCGCCTTCCATTCCTCGCGGCTCTGCCCGGTCGCGAGGGCACTGTCGATCCAGGGTAAGAGGTTCGCAGCCAGCGGATGTCCAAATGCTTCTTTCGGAAAACTCGTATCACTCATCAGCGCGCCGACTTTCTTCTCAAGCTCCAGTGCGCCCAGGCCCGCGTTCATATCTGTGCGAAGGTGGTCACCCAAGAACTGCATCTGCGCTAGGAGTTCAATCATGTTTCTCGCTCCGGCGCCCGAGGCTGCCTGGTATGTGTGGCTCGAGGCCCACTCCACCCAGCCGTGCTTGAATAGGGCACCGACGGCGAGGAGCATCAGGGAGACCGTGCAGTTCCCGCCGATCCAGTCCGATACACCGTCATTGCGAGCACGATCGATCACAGCTTGGTTGACGGGATCCAGGATGATGACGGAGTTTTTCTCCATGCGCAGAGCAGAAGCTGCGTCGATCCAATGACCCTTCCAGCCGCTTCGGCGCACCTGCGGGTGCATCTCTTTGGTCCAGTCGCCACCCTGGCACGTCAGGATAATGTCCATCTCCAGAAGGTCCGAGAGCTTGTTCGCGTCCTTGAGGGGCTTGCCGTTCGGGCCCTTCTCCCCCGCCTGAGAGGTCGAGAAATAGACGGCGTCGAAGTGCTGAAAGTCATTCTCCTGATGCATCCGTTCCAAAAGGACTGAACCCACCATCCCGCGCCAACCGACCAAACCGACCTTCTTCATCTCGTGCTCCTGTAAGCGAATGTTAAGTTGCTTTTTCTCAA
>JBKHVY010000357.1:0-1301 GCA_046569805.1 Bacteriovoracia bacterium
GACCTGCAGGGCCTGTGAGTTCGCTAGTCCCACATCCTCGCTGGCAAGAATCATCAAGCGTCGCGCGATGAACTCGGGGTCCTCGCCGCCGTCGAGCATAACTGCAAGCCAGAGGAGTGCGGCGTCCGGGTCCGAGCCCCGGACGCTCTTGATGAACGCCGAGATCACGTCGTAGTGACGCTGCTGGTTTTTGTCGTAAGCGCGCTGCTGCTGGAAGAGACCCTTGAGGCTCGCCTCGTCTTGCAGCACCTCCGCGGGCTGCTCGGCGAGAAGCGAGAGGACGTTGAGCGCCTTGCGGGCGTCGCCGTCGCTGAACTTCGCGATCTCTGCCACGTGGTCGGCGAGCTCCGGGCGCGCGAGTTCGGTGACGGCGCGCTGGAGGATCCGCTCGATGTGTTCGGTGGTGTGTGCCTTGAGCTCGAGCACGCGCACGCGGGAGAGGAGCGCGCGGTTGAGGCTCGTCTGCGGGTACTCGGTGGTGGCGCCGATGAAGAGGAAGTCACCGCGCTCGAGGTACGGGAGAAGAGCGTCCTGCTGGGACTTGTTGAAACGATGGATCTCGTCGATGAAAAGGATCGCTGGCCGCGTTTGGTACGAGCGCCACTCCAGGATCTCGGCGATGGTTTTCTTCAGCTCCGGAATACCCGACATGACCGCGTTAAACGGAAAGAGCTGGGCGTTGAGTTCGGTCGCAAAGAGGTGGGCGAGGGTGGTTTTACCAGTGCCGGGCGGGCCCCACAAAACTAGGTGAGGGAGTTTCGTGCCGAAGCGCCGAAGCTCTTTCAGAATGGCCTCTTGTCCCACATAATCTGCGAACTGCGTTGGCCGCATTTTCAGCGCCAAAGGGTCTTGCGTGGGGGGAGAAAAAAGACCTATTTGCTGGTTCATAGTTTGACAGTCTGCTTCCTAAGGCGATACAAAAGTCCGCCTATTGTAAGTTTAGAAAAGCTGTTTTAACAGCTCAGAATGCCCCGAAGAAGGAGGTGATTTTCATGGCCGTCATTCGTCTTAATATTGATGAGCGTTTCCCCGTCGACAAGGCGCTGAAGAAATTCAAGCGTTTGTGTGATGCGTACGGAATCGTGAAGGAATACCGTGACCGCGAGGCTCACAAGAAACCTTCTGTCATGAAAAAGGAAAAGTTGGAGAATGCAATGAAACGCCGCCGTAAAACGGAAGGGCGCTCTCGTAAGTTCACGCCAAAGTTCTAATTTCTGATCCGCTCAGATCTCAAGAGGGGCCTTCTTCGGAAGGCCCTTTTTTTTACTTCGCGAACGCCACCCGCAGCACCTGGTTCCAGC
>JBKHVY010000358.1:0-1293 GCA_046569805.1 Bacteriovoracia bacterium
TCTTAACGAAGACGGTATCCCTGTAACAAAGTACCAGGCATGGAGCGAAGCCGAGCTCACGAACTTCCAGCAGATCGTGGCGAGTGCTATCGGTGTGAATCCGACCCGCGGGGACAAGCTCGTCATCAAGAACATGGAGTTCGCGACCGAAGACATGGCCGAGATCGAAGCGATCATGCGTGCCCGCGAGAACCGCGAGATCCTCAAGAACGTGACGAAGTACCTCATGATCGGTGCCCTCATCACGCTCTTCTTCTTCATGGTCGTCCGCCCGTTCATCCAGTGGCTGACGGAGAACACCGTCGAGTCGATCGAAGACTTTTTGCCTCGTACCCTCGAGGAGCTCGAGAAGATCCAGTCGAACCAGCGCCTCCCGGGCCTCGAGGACGTCTTGCCCTCGATCGAGGATAAGCTGAATCCGGAGAAGATCGAAGGGAACATGCTCCGCGAAAAAATCATCTCGCTCGTCGAACAGAATCCGTCGAAGGCCGCGCAAGTGGTCCACGACATGATCCACTCGGCCGAGGGACAAAAAGAAATTGCGTAGGCTAGGGGACTAAGATGGCAACGGAAGAACAAGCACTCGATCCAGACGTAGAGTACCAGCTCTTAAGCGGCCAGGAGAAGGCCGCTATTCTGCTTTCGGCCCTGGGCCCGAGTGCGACGAAGCTGATCTTCAAGCACATGAAGGACAACGACGTAAAGCGCATGATCAACACCATGTCGAGCATCTCGAAGTCGCCGATCTGGATGGTGAAGCGCGTGCTCGAGGAGTTCTACAGTTCCATCAACGAAGACGCCGAGCTCCTCTTCGCGGAGAACAAGGGCCGCGACTTCATCCTCTCGACGCTCGGCGAAGACCGCGCGAAGCAGCTGCTCGGTCAGGTCGTGGACGTCGGTAGCACGAACACCCTCGAGTCCCTCGAGCTCGTCGACACGCGCACGCTGGCGAACTTCCTCATCAACGAACACCCGCAGACGATCGCCCTGATCGTCGCCCACCTTCCGGTCGAGAAGAAGGTCGACGTCCTCCGGAAGCTCCCGGAGGGCCTCCAGGCCGAGGTCGTCCTGCGCGTGGCGAACCTCGACTTCGTGTCGCCGGAGCTCATCACCCAGCTCGACGACGTCCTCAAGACCGAACTCTCGACGCTCGGCTCGATCGATACGCAGCAGCTCGGTGGCGTCGAACCGATCGCCGACATGCTCAACCTCATGGACAAGAACCCGGAGAAGAGCATCATGGCGCGCGTCGAGGAGAAAGACCCCGAACTCGCCGAAGAGATCCGCAAGCTC
>JBKHVY010000359.1:0-259 GCA_046569805.1 Bacteriovoracia bacterium
AGCGGCTCCCCGGCCGCAAGCTCTCCGATCAGCGCCACCTGCTGCGAAAGGCCCAAGGAATGAATGTCGGGTGCATGACACTGGTAGTGGTTCTGAAAGTGTGCGAGGAGATGGCCCCACGTCAGAGAGTTGTCCGGAAACCCATGCAAGAAAATCATTTTCATAGCACCGATTATACCATGCGGACTCTTAAGCGCGAACTAAAACACTTAGGAGTTCCACGTGCGGGGTGTGCGGGAACATGTCGAGCGGGGTCACC
>JBKHVY010000359.1:269-1280 GCA_046569805.1 Bacteriovoracia bacterium
TTGTAGAGGCCCCGGCGCTTCTCGATCCCCTCCCGCGGGGGGTCAACCAGGAGGATCTTCGCGTGGGGCTGTCGGCGCGCAAGCTGCTGCCACACACCTTTTTCGTTCATGTCGATCTCCATGATGCGCACACCCGGCAGGGCCTTCGCCGTGAGCTCTTCGATGGCACTTCCCCGCACTTCGGCGGCAAGGATATTCGTGAAGCCCGCACGCGAAAGGGCCTCGGTGAAGTTTCCGGAGCCGCAGAACGCCTCGAGCACCGGGAGGTCTCGACGTTTTCCGTCGAGGGCCGAAATGATCCAAGATTTCATCGCCTCGTTTTGTTCCGAGTTCCCCTGTCGGAAAGGGCGGCGACGATTAAGCACAACAGAGTCGAGCGTCTGCTGATCATCCACGTCGAGGTAACTCCACGGGTGATGATCTGTTGGGGCCCAGGCGCTGTTAGGGAGTGTCCCCTTCATGTCTTTGAGCAGAGCGCGCATCGGCGGATTCAAAATGAGACAGTCATCGATGGGTGCGAGCGTGTTAGTCCCTTCCGTTACATATCCGATCCGCACTCCATCAGTCTTAAATTGTGCCCGGTTCCGGTACCCCCACACCGACGGTGAGGGGATAAGTGGGTAGCGCTCTTCCGGGGTGATCCCGTTCTTATCCAGCAAGAAGGTCACGCGCTGCTCTTTGGCACGAACTTGTTCTTCGTAAGACACCATCATCCACGGACAGCCACCGCAGTCGCCGCGATGCGGACACGGAGCCTCAACGCGGCCAGCGAACTTCTGCGACAACTCCACCAGTTCCACGACGTCGTAGCTCTGTGCCGTCGCGGGTGCGCGGAAGGTCCCCGCATCGCCGGGCCAGGTTCCCCGGACAAAAAACACGCGACCATCCGGGTGGTCGACCACGCCGAGGCCCTTATGCGAGAGTGCCCGTATGGTGCCAGAAAATTCTATGCTAGAATTTTGCGTATGAGATGGATGATCGTTTTTCTGTTGAGTCATATGTTTTGGGGCT
>JBKHVY010000360.1:0-1276 GCA_046569805.1 Bacteriovoracia bacterium
AGATTTCGACGACGTCAGCACCGATGGCTTCACCGAGAAGGGAGGCCGAGTAATCGGAGCCGCCGCGGCCAAGAGTTGTCGTGTGGCCATGTGGATCAAGACCGATAAACCCTTGGGTCACCCAGGTCGTCTTGCCGGAGCGAACATTCGAGAGGATGCGAGCCGCGTTTAGTGCCGTTTTCTCGATGAGTGGCGTCGCCTTCCCGTAGATCGAGTCAGTGGCAAGGACCGTGCGTACGTCGAGGTTTCGGACTTCGTGTCCCGTCCACACGCGAGCGAGGGCTTCCGTGAAAAGAAGTGAAGAGAGACGTTCGCCGAAGGATTGCATGCGATCAAAGGCCCGCGGTGAGCACTCGCGCATGAGATGAATCCCGCGCGCGAGGGTTTCGGCTTCATCGAGAAGTTCCGTGAGCTGTGTCGTCGTTTCCGGAGAAACACTAAGCTCCTGGCCCATGGAGAAATGGCGCTCGCGGAGGTCAAAGAGGATCTTCTCGGAGCTGGTCCAGTCCCCGGCCTCCGCCGTGCGAGCGAGATCGATGAGTTTATTGGTCGTCCCAGATGTCGCGGAAACGACCACAAGGGTTGAGCCCTGGCGCTTACAGATGTCCGCACTCCGGAGCATGGCCTCGGCCGTGCCCATGGAGGTACCGCCGAATTTCGAGACGATCAACTTTTGCATACGAGAATTCCTTTCCGACATGAGTGTCAGTTTAAGCGTAGGAGAAAAAAACCGGGGAAGTGAGAAGAGAAAAAAAGATGTTTCCAGGAGGAGAAGGCCAACAACTTTTTTGTCTCAAAGCGCTTCACCCGGTATGAACCAGAATGACAGTCCCAAGGATTCAACCTTGCTAGACCAACGTGGGCGATGCCAGAATCGAACACGTTTCGGCGACCTTCGCCTGGAACAGAGTCATCGATGTTTGGCCATCTCGTCTGTCTTACGCTTGGTCGCACCTCTTTGAGGCGTACTAGTAAAAGATAGCGAGGGCCTTGAGAAAAAGCAACTTAACATTCGCTTACAGGAGCACGAGATGAAGAAGGTTGGATTGGTCGGTTGGCGCGGCATGGTGGGATCAGTGCTTTTGGAACGGATGTCACAAGAAAATGACTTTCAGCACTTCGAGGCGGTTTACTTTTCCACCTCCCAGGCGGGTGAAAAAGGCCCCAACGGTAAGCCATTGAAAGACGCACAGAAGCTCTCGGACCTGACTGAGATGGACATCATTCTCACGTGCCAGGGCGGTGACTGGACCAAAGAGATGCACCCCCAAGTGCG
>JBKHVY010000361.1:0-1275 GCA_046569805.1 Bacteriovoracia bacterium
ACCTGGGAGACGGTGATGTGGGACTCGTCAACGATGAGAAGAAAGTCTCGATTGAAGTAATCGACCAGCGTCGGTGGAGGATCCCCGGGCCTTGAGCCTGTGAAGTGGCGCGAATAGTTTTCGATCCCCGGACAAAATCCCATCTCATCCAGCATCTCGAGATCGAGTAGCGTGCGCTGCTGAAGCCGCTGGGCTTCGACCAGCTTGTTCTGTGACTCAAGCTCCTGGAGTCTCTCGCGCAACTCAAGTTTGATTGTTGAGACGGCGTCCTTGAGACGGGCCTCTCCGACGACATAGTGACTCGAGGGATAGATCACCACCCGAGGAATCGTCTGCAAGACCCGGCCCCGCAGAGGATCAACGAGCGAGAGCGTATCGATGACGTCATCGAAGAATTCGACACGAACGACTTGCGCATCCTCGTGGGCGGGAAAGACTTCGACCACATCCCCACGCACGCGAAAAGTTCCGCGCTTAAAGTCGATGTCGTTGCGTTGATATTGGATAGCAACCAAGGCCCGGAGGAAATCGTCACGCTCCCATTTATCACCGGTGAAAAGTGTCAACTTTTGTGAGCCGTATTCTTCAGGTGAACCAATACCATATATGCAGGACACGGAAGCCACCACGATCACATCCTCGCGCTCGAGGAGCGAGCGAGTCGCAGCGTGGCGCAGCTTATCGATCTCTTCATTGATCGCGGAATCTTTTTCGATGAAAGTGTCTGTCCCCGGTACGTAGGCTTCCGGCTGGTAGTAGTCGTAGTAGGACACAAAATACTCGACGGCGTTATCGGGAAAGAACTCTTTGAACTCCGCGAATAACTGAGCCGCGAGAGTTTTATTGGGAGCTAGGATCAGAGTTTTCTTCTTAAGTCGCTGGATGATGTTGGCCATCGTGAAGGTCTTGCCAGAACCGGTTACCCCCAAGAGAGTCTGACGCTTTGTGCCCTCCTGAAACCCTGTCACAACCCGCTCAATCGCAGCAGGCTGGTCCCCGGTAGGTTTGAATTTTGACACTAGATTCCAGTCCGCCATATCACTTTTCCTCACAGGGTATTTCTGCGCTTGCCAACCGAGGGAGCTTTATGGGAAAAATTCTAAAATCCACCGAGAGGGACCTATGAATCCAGGATGCTTCCACATCCTCTTTCCCCGCGCGAGCCTCATTGTCTCTCCCGTCTGCCGTTCTGTCACTCTACCATTCCCCCGCCAATCTTCGTTTTTTTTGAACTCCAAGGAGTACTGTGAGCAAGCATTTCACTGCGCTGGCTGA
>JBKHVY010000362.1:0-1270 GCA_046569805.1 Bacteriovoracia bacterium
AAGTCTAACCTAGCGGGTGCCCTATCGTCAGCTCAGTTTCCGCAGGAGAAATTCTTTGGCGTCCCCGGTCAAAAGCTCACTCGGGATCTTAGTCACCAGGGAGCGTGCGCGTTGCAGTTTCTCGTCGTCAAGGCCCTCGTCCACTCGGAAAACGAACTCGTCCTCGTCGAGCAAAGGAGTGTCGACGTTGCGCTTCGACATGATGCGGCCAGTTTTAAGCCCCTGCCCGTCTTCCCACTCAACGAAGTTCTCGAGTAAGAGGACCTGGAACTGGGCCAGCTCACCGTCGCGGTGCTGCCACACGAATACTTCTACCGGGCCGTCCGAGCGCAGCCAGTACTTGAGCTTCGCCGGGAGCTCCGCTCCGTAGTCGAGCTTGTGGAGCGGCTTCAGGGCCTGGACCAAGCGATCTTCTGAGAGAAATTGATTCAGCTGCGTCGCCAGATCTTGGCGCTTGATGAACTCCACTCCGACGCGCCCCTTAGTTGACCACATCACTTTGCCGGTCATCGTCAGTTCGTGCCCGAGCCAGTGGACCGTCCCCTGGAGCGCCTGGCCCTCAGTGTACTCACCGTTTCCTTCCGTCACGCCGAGCTGCATGCCGGTGTGGGAGATATCTTTGATTTCGTGCGCCCGCTCTCCGTCCGTCGGACGGAACGTGAGGTAGCAGACGGGGAAGCGCGGAAAGATGCGCTTTTCGTGTTGCTGGAAGTCAGTTTTAATTAGGTTAAAGCGGCGCTCGGTTGGCATGGAAAATCCTTTTCCTCAAATGATGAATTAATTCTAACCGCAACCCCATCAGAGTACAGTGGAAAAAGCTTTCTTTTGCCCAAGACCGTCGGGCCCTGCTACGCTAGGAGCATGTCGCCACACGCAAACGACCTCGAAATCGACAATCTCCCCAACCGCCTCACGCTCCTGCGCGTCTTCCTGATTCCTTTAGTCGTGCTCTCCCTCTACTTCGTCCAAAATCCCCAGCACGGCACGGGCACCATTCCGATCTGGGTCCTCTCGCACGTCGCGACCTGGGCCTTCGTCGTCGCCTCGATTACAGATTTCCTCGACGGCTGGATCGCTCGCCGCCGCAACATCGTGACGGTCTTCGGCTCCTTCCTCGACCCCCTCGCCGATAAGTTTCTCGTCGTCTCCTGCCTCATCATGCTCGCCGCCCTAAGCCGCGTGCATCCGGTGGTGGTGATCGTCCTCGTCCTGCGCGAAATGTACATCACCTCCCTGCGCCTCCTCGCCATGAGCGAAGGCTTCTCGATCC
>JBKHVY010000363.1:0-1227 GCA_046569805.1 Bacteriovoracia bacterium
GATCTCGAACCCCGCCCCCCTTGTGACTCTTAACGGCATCGCTCAGGGGAGCGACTGGCGAGCGATCGTCATCGGAGTTGGGGGGTCAGGAGTAACAACCATTTCGCGAGTCATCGCCGAAGCGGCGCAGTCGATGAGTGGTCGAGATGACTTGAACTTTAAGTTCGTAGACCAGAAGGGCCTCGCTCAACGTAACGGAAGTGTCACAAGCCACCTCGCACTCTTCCCGAAGGCCAGGTCTCACGGTCAGGTCGTCCCTATGGCGACGGCGAATGTCGTCGTGTCACCCGATCTCCTCGAAGGCGCACGCGCTGTTCAGTACTTGTCGGAGACCGGGTACCTCGTCGTTGATGAGGATTTCCAGGTTCCCCTCTCGATCATGCTCGATTCTGGTCGTGAGGCGCCGGTGATGACAGCTGAATCCCTCCGTACAGAACTGCGCGAGCAGCTGGGTGAGCGGCTCATCATGGGACCGTTTAAGCGCCTAAGCTTTGAGCGCTTTCAGCGCCCAGTCTACGCCTCAGCGATGCTTCTGGGCGTGCTCTTCCAGAAGGGCCTATTGCCGTTCTCGCTCGAGGATATGGAAAAGTCCTTTAAGGGAGCGCTCCCCGGGGGCGAGTTCCGCCCGAACTGGGAAGCCTTTAACTGGGGCCGTCAGTGGTTCCTCGAGGGCATGTCCGGTCGACCCGCGGACGACTTGGATTCACTTCCACTACTCACAGAATCTGTGCGAAAGGTCGGGTATCCGTGGCAGAATTCACAGCGCTTCGTGAATCTCTTTAACCATCACCGGCACTCCGCGGAGAAGCTTATTCCGACGATTCCTGAGACTCACTGGGCACAGTACTTCCACGACCTCTTCGTGTTCGATCAAGGAATAAATGCTGCGCAGTTCCTGGAAGATGTCCGCTTGATTTCGGAGTCACCTCTCTCGGATGAAGAGAAGGCGATCGCCGTGCGCGTCCTCGCGAAGACTTACTGGATTAAAGACGAAGTGTTTGTTTCGCATCTCATGGTTTCTCCGCTCAAGTTGCGCCGCGACCGGGAACGCTATCCAAAGCTTGGGACGAGCTTCTCGGTGAAGCACATCAATCGTCCCGCCTTCGTGGTTCTCGGGAAGAAGATCGAATTCGATTTTAGTCCCAAACCTTGGATGCTCCAGCTCATGCGCCATGTGCGTCTTCTTCGCACACTCATGCCGGCGTGGCACGCGGAGGAGAAGCGAAT
>JBKHVY010000364.1:0-1225 GCA_046569805.1 Bacteriovoracia bacterium
GGCTGAGGGAAGTTCTTGATATCATTTACGAGTATTTTGGTACGGGATTTGGAGTGTGTAAAGCATCCAGGCACGGAAGCCTTGGGTCTGGATGTGGAACGTTTGTTGGCTAGGCAGTCCCCCCTCTGCATCCCACCGGTTACTCACCCCGCCTTAAATTCTCTTCTTTACCCCGGGTTTCGCAGGAAACCCGGCGGCCATTTCTGCCCAGTCTCGGGAGAGTGACGAGCCGTGCTTTAATACTCGTTGAGGTGTCTCGAATGCTAAAAAAAGTCGCTCCGAAAGATTGCTACTGCGCCCTCTGCCGCACCCCGCGCACGATGAACTATCAGCGGAATCTTTCTCCGATGCACTACCTCCAGATGGTGCTCGTGACGGTCATCCTCACGTGGTCTTTGTTCGACTGGCTGGAATGGAAGACGCTCGCGAGCTTCTTCTTCCTCTGGGCAGGCTACGAGTTCTCGCGCAAGCTCCTCTATCGCCGCGAACTCAAGTGCACGGTCTGTGGCTTCGATCCGACGTGGTATCGCCGCGACATTCGCGTCGCTCGTCGACAAGTGGAAGAGCACTTACGTGACCACCCCGAGTCTCCGGTGTTGCGCGCCAAAAAAGCGGCTGAGCGGACGCAAATTACTCACTAGCTCACAATAATTTTCGTTTCCTCTTTTTCGCTCCAGCGGTTTCAAGTACTTCGCTGGCCTCTCCTTTGGCATGGCTTGCGCAAGTAGGCCCTTGTGAGAAACGCACTATTTCCTGACTGAATCGTTCGCGATACAAAGGGAACTCGTGATGGATATCACTTAAACCACTATGCCTAACCATCAGGCGAAGGAGATTTTATGAGCGTTAACAAGGTCATCATTCTGGGTCGTTTGGGACAAGATCCTGAACTCAAGTACACTCCCGGCGGCGCGCCGGTTTGTAACTTCTCTCTTGCCACCACGGAAGCGTGGACGGACAAGGGCGGCCAGAAGCAAGAGAAAACAGAGTGGCACCGGATCGTCGTCTGGGGCAAGCTCGCTGAGCTCTGCAACCAGTACCTCTCCAAGGGTCGCCAGGCGTTCGTCGAAGGTCGCCTTCAGACGCGCTCATGGGACGACAAGGACGGCAACAAGCGCTACATGACGGAGATCAACGCATCGACGGTTCAGTTCATCGGCGGCCCATCTGCGGACCGCGGCGCGGAGCGCTCGACGGATAACTCCGCGGGCTTTAACCAGGGTGC
>JBKHVY010000365.1:0-1211 GCA_046569805.1 Bacteriovoracia bacterium
GCCCGTGACGTGCTGGAAAGAATGAAAGAAATAAAGACGAGGTACACTAGCTGTTTCATGGTCCGTAGACTGCCACGAAAACAAAGGCGTGTGTGAAGGCGAGGTGATTTTTACGGCCCTCATCCCCTCTGCTCACCGGAATTTTGATGTGTAAGCTTGTCGGTTATTTTTTTAATAAACTTGAGTAAAAAGATTAGGCTTTGAGCGCGGCGATGGCGTCTTTGAAAAACGAGGAGTTGCGAGCAAGTTTTTGCACATACTCAAGGGTGTCTTGGCGAAGTGGTTCTGGAAACGCGTGCCAGGGTTGAATGTGTTCTTCCGGGACGTAGCGGAAGGTGAAGTTGATTCGGCGAGTGCGGAAGCCCTCGATGGTCGGTCCTAGCGCTTCAGGGGCCCGCTTCTCTTCGACGCGCTGGACGCGATGAAAGGTTTGCTTCTTCCAGCGATCGCCACCGAAAATCTGCAGCGAGCTGTCCTCGAGCCATTGAGAAAGCACCTCGTTACTCTTTCCGAGGGTCGACTTGCCTTCAACGAATTGGAAGAATGCACGGTCACCTAAAGACAGTGAGCCCACGGGCCCCGGCTCGAAGTCCTTGTGTTCTCCCACGCGCGCGTTGTCGACCCACTTGTCTGCGACGAGCTCACTGTCATAGAAGTTGATCAAGCACGTATTGAGCTTCCACTTCTCAGGGAAGAATTTTTTCGGGAAGCGGTTGCGCGCCGTGAATTCGATGCGATCGACGAGTTCGGCCAAGAGTCGTGGATAGGGCTCAGCCTTCACACATCGATGGTGAATGCCTTCTGGTGGGTGGTAGTAGTCGAGGCAAGCAAATTGCCAGTTCCCCAACCAGTAAACCGGACGCAAGAGCCGGCGCTGTTTGTCGCTCGGCGGGGGAGGATTGTTCTCCGAGAAGCGCATTTCCCAGAGAGGATGAAGGGTTGCGAGCCAGCGTAATAGTTCGGATCTTTCTTCCCGTGAGAGGAAGAAGGGCTTGTAGATCAGCCCAAGGGGGAGATCGCTTTGTAGACGAGGCTTGTGAACCATGCCATAGGCTTAAGCTTTTTTAGGCACTTGCGTCTAGGGACCTGTGGAAAAAATACACGATCTTAACTACTTAGGTCGTACTCGGCGTATAGTCGTCTCAAAAAATTGTCTGAGGAGGGGCCATGGCCCTTGAAATTGAAAGAGCGCAGCTCGACGACGTCGACGA
>JBKHVY010000366.1:0-1209 GCA_046569805.1 Bacteriovoracia bacterium
GATTTTAGGCGTATAAACGGTGATGCGGTCATTGCGCTGGAAGAGACCCGTCGTCTGCTCAACCTCAGCTTCCCACTTATTACCGAGCCGCGAGATGATGCGGATCTGGCCGGTGATCGTGTACTTAAAGCCCTCGCGGTCCGAGTTGTAGTGCTTCACCTTGCCCTGAGCTGTGTAGATGGAGAAGCGATCACCGGGGACCACGTTCACCGACTCGTCGAAGACGACGTACATGCGATCACCGTTAGTGAAGTACGTGTTCTCGTCGGGACCGGAGTCGACCTTCCCGAAGTCCTGCACCGGATTGTTCGTGACGAAGGTGTTGAGGTAGAAGCCCTCTTTGTAGTTGAAGACGATCTTCGAGTTCTTGTCGATGCCGTTACTGTCGTAGCCCGCCATGGCGGCAGCGTTCTTGTTCTTCGTCTCCGGTTCGTAGCCTTCGTACTCGCGGTTCAAAGCTCCTCGGCTCGCGGCCTCGAGGTCTTCCATCGTGTCCGCCGTGGCGTACTGGACGTAGACCCCTTGGTCGATCAGCTTCTTGCGCTCGCTCAACCACTCTGGCTTTTGAACGTCACCCCAGACCGAGTAGTCGTCAACCGAAGCCGCCGTAACCGGAGCCGCCGGGCGATTCGCCCCAGGAGTCGCGGCGATTTCTGTTTCCGTAAACTCACCGAGCTTCACCTCTGGTGGGGCATCGCTTGAGCCGGTTGAGAACGAGAGGATCATCCCGGGTTCGATGAGGTGCGGGTTGGTGATGAATGCGTTAAGCGCCCAGATCTTCGGGTAGTAGAACCCCGAGCCGAAGAGGCGCTTAGAAATTTTGAAGAGCCAATCGTCTTTCACAACGGTGTAGCTCGAAACCTTGGCCTGAGTCGCAAGCTCGTTCCATTCCTGAGGTGAGATCTGTCCCTGGAAGTTCGAGGCGATTTCGAGAAGTTGCTTCTCTTCGTTGCCGACATCAAACACAGCATTAGTTGTGACGTTGACCGGATCATTGACGACGTTCTTCTCTTTGGCGGGGCCTGCTAGGCCCTCGGCCTTCGGTTCCGGTTCGTCTGGGATCGCTAGTGGCGTGAACTCTTCAGTCGCGAGTTTTCCTTCGCTCAGGTCTGTGTCCCGGAGGTCGACCTTGAGTTCTTCAAGGTCATCGCCGTCTCCGGTCAGAGGCTTCGGCAGCTCTTCTTCCGCCGCCGTCATGGCCTCAGACAT
>JBKHVY010000367.1:0-1200 GCA_046569805.1 Bacteriovoracia bacterium
GTGCCGTTCTTCAGCTCGTGCTTCCAGGCGTCGTTGCGCTGCCAGCTCGTCGCCGTGAAGACATCGCTCGAGGCGTCGCGGAAGGTAGCATAGGTTTCGCTAGAATCTCTAAGGCAAGTGTTGAGCGCCCGCTCGCGGACTGCCGCTTGCTCTTCGGGCGAGAGCTCGCTCCACACGCCCTTTTCCTTCCGGCAGGCGCAGACCGTGAGAAGCAGCAGCAGTGCGAGCCAGTTCAAAATCTGTATCCCCCGCCGATGGAGATTATACTGATCGGATCAACGTCCGGTGCCTCGACGGTTGCGTTGATCCGAGTGATGGTCGTTTCACCGTTGTTCAAAACTTTGCCACGAAATTTACGCTCTGTTATGTCCTGTGCCACTTGGCTCGCGCGAAGGTAGAGAAACGCTCCGGTGTTCACCGACAGAAGGTTAAAGCCGGCGGACACGACCTGGGTGACGTAGTCGTCTTCGACGATCAGATCGTACTCCTCGTTCGTCACAGGGCTTGCGTCGAAGTAGTACTCCCGGCGGTTGTATCCACGGCCCCGTCCCAGGCCCGCTTCGACGAAGAGCTCGAGCGCGAAGTAGTTCATCTCGTCGAGGAAGGGTTCTTCGTCTGGAAGTCGAACATCCAGCCGAGGTGGGCCACAGCATCAGCTCCGAAGATGTGACCTGTTTTTTTACTTGCGGCGACCTCGATGCTCAGTTCGGGGTCTGCGGTCTTTGCATCCGTGAAGAGCGTACCCATGTAGTAGCCCTCGAGGCGTGCTCCAAAGATGAAGCCCTTCCCAAGGTAGAAGTCACGACCAACTCCCAGGCGACCGCCCATGAGATCTCTCTCTTCTGGCCCGATCTTGCGTTTCACGCCGTCGAACTCGTACGGAAGATCGTACTTCGTAGACTCGAAGCCATAGGTCGCCACCCAGTGAGAGCGGCGGTGTTCAAAAAGATCATCATCGGCGGTCGTCGATACCGATTGCTGAACAGGGACCGCCTCGGTCGTGTAACTGACGGGTGTTGATTCTTCTGCCGCTGCTGCTTCCGTTACGATTTCTGGGATCGGCGCAGGTGCCGACTCTTCAGCGACAACTTCGGGCGCAAGGTTGTCTTCAACCAGGGGCGCCTCGAGTTAACTGCCCTACTTAGCTGGGGATGGCTGCCGCGGATTTTTTAGAAGATTTTGCCTGGACGTTGGAAAAAA
>JBKHVY010000368.1:0-1175 GCA_046569805.1 Bacteriovoracia bacterium
CAGAGTCTGAGGCTTACGTCACATCGGATGAACTTCAGCCTTCAGCGCAGAGATTGCAACGGCCACATCCTCGATCGCTTCAATCGCCAGTACCAAAATTTTCAAAAAATTCCGCACCAGAAGAATAGTGCGCTGGAGCAGCTGACCTACCAGCTGGACGGAAAATCCCATACGGTGGTCCGCGACTCTCGGCTCGGGCGCATTCTCGTCATGCTGCCGCGAGAAATCCAGCGCATGAAAATGGAAGAGGCGCTGGCCTGTAAAAAAACGCTTTAACAAACATCCCTCACCGTGCTAGCGTTTACGCATGCTGCGCTTTAGCCTCATTCTCGTACTGTCGGTCCTCTTCGGAGTCGGCTCCGTGCTGCGAGTCGAGGCGTTCTCCGTTCTCTCTGCCCACGTAACTCTTGAGCACGGCGCTGACGACCATCACCATGGTCATTCTCATTCCCACTCACACGAGAAGAGTACTAACGAAGATACTGATCATTCGCATCAGCTCGAACTCTCAGTGCTAGGCCAGAATTTCGCCGTTTCTGCGACCGTCGCTCCTGTTCCTTTCAATGAGAAGGTCCTTCACACCAATGAGTTGCTCGTCTTCGAGCGCGCTCTCGCCCCGCGCACTTACTTTCTCTCCATATTCCGCCCCCCGATCGCCTAAGACGACGCTCGTTTTCTAGAACGCTTTCTCGTTGCCTTAAGGTGGCCGCATGCTCAATTCGATCATTCGTTTTTCGCTAAACAACCGTCTCGTGGTTCTCGTGGTTTCGCTGGCGCTTCTCGTCTACGGAGGCATCGTGGCGTCGCAGCTGCCAGTGGACGTGTTCCCGGACCTGAACCGCCCGGTGGTGACGGTTATCACCGAGTCCCATGGGCTGGCACCCGAAGAAGTCGAGACACTCGTCACGCTTCCGCTCGAAGCGACGCTCAACGGGATGCCGGGAGTGGAGCGCATACGCTCGAGTAGTGGCGTGGGCATCTCCATCGTCTACGCCGAGTTCGCCTGGGGGACAGACGTGTTCCGCAACCGCCAGCTCGTCGCCGAGAAGCTCCAGCTCGCCAAGGAGCGCTTGCCCGCGGGGATCAGTCCGGTCATGGGGCCCGTGAGTTCGGTCATGGGGGAGATCCAGTTCGTGGGCCTCACGAGTCCCGACGGTACGGTCTCGCCGATGGAC
>JBKHVY010000369.1:0-1166 GCA_046569805.1 Bacteriovoracia bacterium
TGAGCGTAACTTTTTTCTCCGGGGTACACGTCACACTGACCTTCACCGGGTTGGGTCCTGCGGTCTGGAGCCACTGCTTGGTCCAAACGGTGAGGTCTTTCTTCGAGGCAACGGCGATGCTTTGGATGAAGTCCTCGCGACGCGTGTTCTTAAAAGCATATTTCTTAAAGTAGTCCTGCAGACCCAGGCGGAAGCCCTCTTCGCCCACAAAAAAGTGCAATTGCTTCAAGCTCGACGCACCTTTGGCATAAGTGATGCCATCGAAGTTCGCCTTGGTCGCGCGGGTATCGGGCACCGGCGTCTCGATGGGGTGGGTGGTGAGGAGCTGGTCCTGCCAGTAGCCCCAGTTCTTCGTGGAGAGAAAACTCATCCACGTCCCTTCCGAGCCCATGGCCCGGTCCTGGGCGATGCTCGCAAGGTAGGTCGCGAAGCTCTCGTTGAGCCACAGATCGTTCCACCACTCCATCGTCACGAGGTCGCCGAACCACATGTGCGCCATCTCGTGCAGGATCAGGTTATCGCGGCCTTCGAGCCGAGACTTCGTGACTGCCCCTCGGTAGATGTTGCGCTCGTTCAGCGCCACCGCACCGGGGTTCTCCATCCCTCCCCAGGCGAACTCCGGGATGAAGATCTGGCCGTACTGCGAGTAGGGATAAGGTGTGCCGAAGTAGTCATTAAAGAACTTAAGGCCCTTCTTGGTTGTTTCGAACAAACGCTCCTCGTCCATGTAAGGGGCGAGGGTTTTCCGCGCGTAGATGACGAGCGGCAGGTCCCCGTAAGTGTCGCGCCACTCTTCAAAGGGCCCTGCACCGAGGAAAAATAAATACGGGCTCATCAGCGGCGTGGTCTTAAATACCACCGTCTGAAGCTTGTCCTCGACCTTAGCCTCAAGGGCCGGTTCGTTGTGGAGCACTTTCCAGTCAACCGGCGCCGTCACTTGCACCGTGTAGCGCGCCTTCAAATCCGGCTGGTCGAAGCAGGGAAAGAGCCAGTGCGCGTAGTAGGGCTCGAAGTCCGTAAAGAGATACTCCCCTCCGTCGATGGGGTCCACCGAGCGCTGAAAGCCCGATGACTCTTTGCTGAAGGTATTCGTGAAAGCAATCACAATGGTGGTTTCAGGTTTGAGCAGCTTGCGGGCAATGGTGAGGCTCCCCGTCCTTTGCTCA
>JBKHVY010000370.1:0-1148 GCA_046569805.1 Bacteriovoracia bacterium
TGGCGCCAGCTCTCCTACATTCCGCAGACCCCGCAGATCTTTAGTAAGTCGCTGGCGATGAACATCTCCCCACACCGGCCGCTTGAGCCGGGAGCGCTGTGGGCGGCGCTTGAGAAGGCGGATCTTTTGACGGACGTGAACCTCTTCCCCGAAGGGCTTGCCACCATGGTGGGCGAAAAAGGGATGAACCTCTCCGGAGGCCAAAAGCAGCGCACGCTGATCGCACGCTCGTTTCACTCCGGCGCGCGCCTCTACATCTGGGATGACGCCATCAGTGCACTGGATCCCGCAACCGAACGACGGATCATCGAGGCGCTCAGGAAAATTGATCCCGGCGCTATCTTAGTGCTCGCGACGCACCGGTTGAGTTCGCTCAAGAACTTCGACCGTATCCTGGTGCTCGAAGAGGGTCGAATCGCAGCGCAAGGAAGCTTTGAGGATATCAAGCAGAACCACGCCCTCTTCGCCTCACTTCTGAAGAACGAGAAAGACCAGCTTGCAATGAAGGAGGCGTCATGGACCCACTAGTCTTGCAAGAAGAAGAGGAGCGCAAGTACCACTTCCATCCCTTTGGCTTCCAGTTCACCCGCGCCCGCGAATGGGACGGGGCCCTGAGCGACACCTACTGGCTGTGGCCCTGGATCAAACCCTATCGCTTGAAGCTCGTCCTCACCTTCGTCTTGTTCCTGGTGGCCACACTCATCGCTGTGGCGATCCCACGCGTGGTGGCGAAGATCGTCGACGACGTGCTGGTGGCGAAGACCACCTCGTTCGAGGTCTGGGGCCTCATCCTGGCGGGCCTCATGGTGACGAAGATCGTCGCGGATCTCACCTACAAGTGGGTGGTGACGAAGGTTGGTCAGAAGATCACAACACAACTCCGAAACGACGTCTTCTACCAGCTCGGTGCCTACCCACTTTCGTTCTTTGACAAGAACCCGTCTGGGCGCTTGATCAGTCGCTGCGTGAATGACATCTCGAACCTCACGGCGTTTTTTACCTCGAACTTCTTCACCGTCCTAAGCGACGTGGCCCTCATCGTTGGCTGCGTCGTCGTCATGGCATCGCTCTCCTTGAAGGCGAGCGGCGTGGTACTCCTCACGCTGGTGCCGATGACGATCTTCATGCTCAACGTGTCTCAGGCGCAG
>JBKHVY010000371.1:0-1142 GCA_046569805.1 Bacteriovoracia bacterium
TCCTCAAGCACTACTACGGCATCCAGCACTGGGGCCTTCCCCCGGGCTTTCTCACGCCGCCCATCCCCGGTCGGGTGGATATGCTGCTCTACCTTGCAGACCTCCTGGGGAAGACGAAGAAGTCAGTGCGCGTGCTGGACGTGGGGACCGGGGCGAACTGTATCTATCCGTTGGTCGGTGCGAAGCTTCTGGGCTGGCAGTTCGTGGGGTCGGAGATTCACGCAGCCTCGCTCGACTGGGCTCAGAAGCTCGTGAAAATGAACCACCTCGAGCGGCAGATTGAACTGCGCCTGCAGCCGGATGCGAAGTGTATCTTTAAGCATGTCATTCGTCCCGGCGAGGTCTTCGATCTCACTCTTTGTAATCCGCCCTTCTTCGCCAACCGCGCTGAGGCCGAGGCTGAAGGGGCGCGTAAGTGGAAGCATTTGGGACTGGGACTCAAGGGGTCGCACCGTAACTTCGGCGGCGAGGCGCATGAGCTGTGGTGCACCGGGGGTGAGCCCCAGTTCCTAGCACGCATGGCCACAGAGAGTTCACAGTTCGCGAGCTCTGTACGGTGGTTTTCGAGCCTCGTGTCAAAGGCCGCGCACCTCAAGGCCTTCGACCGGGCGCTGGAGAAAGCGGGGGCCAGCGAGATGCACGTCATCGACATGCAGCAGGGTCAGAAAAAGTCTCGCGTTGTCGCGTGGACTTTTACTGGTTAAGAGCGACATAATAACCCCTTACTTTGAGAGGTATGTATGAAGTTTGTCTTTTTGCTCCTGTCGCTTTTTCCGCTTCTGGCGCTGGCAAGGCCAGCGGACGACAACCTGACGTGGGCGCTCGCCAAAGAGCGGCGTCAGCAGATTGAATCGGTGGACTACCAGTTAAGCTTCGACCTTAAGAAGGGTGTGGAAACCTATGCGGCCGTTGTCACGCTGAAGCTAAAGCTCAGGCACACGAAGTCTGATCTCTCCATCGATAAGCACAGTCAAAAGATTGTCTCACTCATCGTGAACGGGAAGTCCGTGAAGAAGTTTGAACAAAAGACGGACAGTCTTACCATCCCTCGAAAACTTCTTAAATCCGAGACCACCATCGTGATCGCTTTCACGAATGTCTTCAGCAAGGAGTCCTCGGGCTTCCAGCGCTCTGTGGATCCG
>JBKHVY010000372.1:0-1132 GCA_046569805.1 Bacteriovoracia bacterium
CGATCGCCTCCACCATCGCGAGGACCGCCACCTCACCACCGTTGAGGACGTAGTCGCCGAGGGAGACGACGCGCACCTCCATGCGCTCGGCCGCCCACTCGTAGGTGCGCTCGTCGATGCCCTCGTAGCGGCCACACACCATAACAATATCTTTTTCCACCAGCACGCGCTCGCCGAAGTCGCGCGCGACTTTGTTGTCCCACACCACACCTCTCGGTGAGGTGTAGATCACGGTCAGCTCGTCCTTACTCTGGTAGCCGCCCGGGATCATCACGCCTTCGTGGAAGGCCTTCGCGAGCACGTCGGCGCGCATGACCATGCCAGGGCCCCCGCCGTAGGGCGTATCATCCACGGCGCCGTAGTTCCCAAGGCCCCAGTCGCGAACGTTCACGGTGCGAAGGCTCAGCTTCATGTCCACCGCGCGCTCCCCTCTTAAGGCTTGGCCCGCGATGCCACAGGCCAGGAGTGGTTGGAAGAATTCGGGAAACAGCGTCAGGACCCAGATGCGCCGCTCGATCATTCGATGGCCTCGGGGAGCACGACCTGGATCGTGCCTTGAGAGAGATCAACATTGGGAAAGAAGTGCTTCACGTAGGGCACATCCACCTCACCGCCGGCCTTGAGGCGAATGGTGAAAACTAAGTGCCCAGGCGTCTCGTACCAGTCAGCGACCACGCCCACCTCAGCTCCCGACTCGTCGATGGCCCTGAGGCCTAAAAGATCCGAGACGTAGTTTTGTCCTCGAGGCAGTGCTGGAAACTGCGTGCGATCGCAGAAAATTTCAAAGGGCAGAAGCTTCTCAAGGGCCGTGCGATCGACGACCCCCATGAGCTTCACCCGGATATCGTTACCCTTTTGGATTTCTTCGATCTCAAACTCTGCACCAGCAGCAGGTAGCTCAGATCCTGATCCAGGAACGAGCCACAGCTTGTGCCCTTTTTTGAGATGGGTGTCCTTTCCGGAAGTCAGGAAAAACAGAGCGTGGCCCTTGAGCCCGTGGGGCTTCGATGCCGTTCCGAGAAGAATGAGGTTTTGTTTCATAAAAAAATCCTGACCACTCTTTATCAGAGGGGTCAGGATTCTTAAATCTAAAAGGAAGGAGGAACTTATTCGATGATTTCGAGCACCGAAC
>JBKHVY010000373.1:0-1100 GCA_046569805.1 Bacteriovoracia bacterium
TCGAACGAACCGACCGAATCCGACACGATCCTCGACGAGAAAGACGACAACAAGACCGGCGGCGTCCAGGGCACCACGGAGACCGCTCCACTGACGTGTTCAGCGAACCTCAACGGAGGTACGTTCCCGTCGGCGATCAGCGTCGGCCTCTCGTGTTCGACCACCGCCGAGATTAAGTACTGCGTGTCGTCCGGCGCCTGCTGTGACCCCGAAGTCTCGGGGACCGTGTACACGGGTAACATCGTCATCGGTAACTCCGACGGAAACTACTGCCTGAGCTTCTTCGGCCGCTCGGATACGATCGGGAAGACGTCGTCGGTGATCGACCAGACCTACACCATCAACCAAGACGTTCCGGACATCAACTCGATGTTCGTCCAGCGCTACTTCCAGACGACGCAGCTCCAGGCGATGAACTTCCTCGAGAGCGCGGACTTCTCGAAGGACGGCTACCTCGCGGGCCAGGTGAACCTCGGAACGGTCGATCCGTCGCCGGCAGGCCTTAACCTCTCGTGCCAGACGATCATGACGGATTCGATCCTCGCCGATTCCCCGGAGTACAGCTTCACTACGCTACTGGCGGAGATGAGCATCGAGGACCTCCTGGCGAGCCAGACGCTCCAGATCCCGATGAGCCGTGCGGAGCTCATCTACGGCGAGAACAACATCGTCACGTACATGGCCAACAACAACGGTCCGCTCCCGGTCTACGGCTGTAGCATGAACAAGATCTACCTCTCGGACTTCGAGTACTTCCAGGCCGAGCTCGCCTTCGGGGATGACCCGAACGTCAACGGCGTGCGCGAGTTCTCCGGAGGGCTGAATCCCTACGGCTTCGTCGACGTCGACAACACGAACCTGGAGCTGGGCCGCGCACCCGCGAGCTTGGTGAACCAAGACCAGGGGGGCCAGGAGCTCAAGGTCGGATTGTTCGGAATCTTCTTCTAGAAAAAGAATGGGCCTCGCGAGAGGCCCTTCTGATTTAGATCGTCTTTGATTTTACCCAGGCGTTGATCTTCTCTTCCAGCACGCTCATGGGGAGGGCGCCGTCCTTGAGGACCTGGTCGTGGTACTCGCGGATGTCGAACTTCGGCCCGAGC
>JBKHVY010000374.1:0-1086 GCA_046569805.1 Bacteriovoracia bacterium
ACGCGCACGGTGAGCTTCGGGAGCTTGCGCACGTACTCGGACTTAAGCTCCCGCAGGAACCAGGCCCGGGCCTTCGTCAGGTGGTAGTAGGTCGTGGCGGCCCGGAGGACCAGCTTCTCGTCTTCGTCGTCGAAGCGAACCGCCTCTTCGCTCTTCCCCTTCACCACCTTAAAGAACTCGCCGTCAACGGCGTCCGGCGTGAGGAGGTCCGTGAGCTCCACGGTGAGCGTGCGCGGCTTAAACTCCGCGTCTCGGACCACCGCCAGGGCCTCGACCTCGTAGGTGTCAGCCGCGAAGCTTGCGAGGGAAAGAAGCAGAGAAAAAAGTGTGAGAAGTTTCATGGGTCGCATCCTTTAAAACAAACTGTCTTGGTCGTCCTGAGCCGCGTCCTGGTTCGCCGCTTCGATGGCGACGATCGCAAGCGACGGAAGGAAACCGTAGGGCGGTGGGATCACCACGGCGAGCACGCCGCCGAACATGCGCACCCACACCGCGGCCTTGTCCCAGAAGGTCCGCGTCGGGTTCCAGATCTCCTCGAGCTTCGCCACTTCATCCAGCTCTAGTGCGGTCACGACCCCGCGCTCGTAGGCCGCGGCCATGAGGTCGGTGTAGCTCGGCTGGCGACCAGCAAAGTAGTTATTGATGCTCAAAAGCTTCATCTCTTTTCTTAAGATCCGGATAGCAAAGCGGAAGCGCTCCATGGGCTCCAAGGTGATCACCTCGCGCACCTCGTCCGAGTAATCGTACACGAGGATCTCGATGCGTGGACTCTCGAGGCGCTGTTTGAGTTTTCGGACGACGTCGCCCATGAGCGTGATCTGCAGGGGCGTGTAACCCAGGTACAAGCGCTGGCGATGCGAGAGCTTGTCTTTTCCCGCCCGCTCGGTCACGAACTCCGAGCGCTCCGTGGCGTCCGGCAAGGGAAACTGCGTGCGCAGAAACTGGCGCTTCTGTACGTACTCGGCGAGGGTCACATTCCAGTTCGGAAGATCGTCCCACAGGGCCTCTTTGATCTCACTGTGGGCGCGCGGAGAAATCAGTCTTTCACGAAGAGCAACGTCGATCTTCTTGCGGAGATCCTTCGCT
>JBKHVY010000375.1:0-1084 GCA_046569805.1 Bacteriovoracia bacterium
GCCAGGGTCAGCGCGAGACGCACGCCGGTGGCGCCGAGCGGATGGCCAATCGCAACGGCGCCACCCCAGATGTTGAGGCGCTCGTGCGGAATCGTGAGCGCCGCTGCGCACGCCATCGCCTGCGGAGCGAAGGCCTCGTTGATCTCGAACAAATCAATGTGGGAAATGTCTCTCTTGGCTTTCCTTAGGGTCGCCTGAATCGCGGGCACGGGACCGATGCCCATGCGCTTCGGATCGACGCCGACGACAGCACTCGCGCCGATCTTCGCGAGCGCTGAGATCTGGTGCGCTTGGATGAACTGCGCAGACGCGACGAGGACCACGGCCGCACCGTCGACGATGCCCGACGCGGAAGCCGCCGTGATGACGCCGTCCTTGCGGAACGTGGGCTTCAGCTTCGCGAGCTGCGCGAGGCTCGCGTCGGTCCGGACGTGCTCGTCTTCAGTCAGTAAGATGCGTCCTTTCGTGAACGGAGCAATCTCGGCCATGAAGTGCCCCGCGGCGCGCGCGCGGACCGCGCGTTCGTGCGACGCTAGAGTGTACGCGTCGACCGCATCGCGGGTGATGCCGTACTCCTGGGCCAGGCCCTCGGCGGTCTCACCCATGGAGACGCACGCCTCTTTGTCGGTCAAGGTGTCGAGAAGGAAGTCGGCCATCGGGGGGTTGCCGTACTTCGTTCCGAAGCGCGCACCGTAGAGGAGGTGGGGAATCATCGACATGTTCTCGACCCCCGCGACCAGGATCGCCTCGACCTCGCCGCACTGGATGAGCCGCTGGGCCTGGATGATCGCTTCGAAGCCACTGCCGCAGAGGCGGTTCACCATGTGGCTCGGAGCCTCCTGGCGCAGCTTGAGGCGCAGGCCGAGGTGGCGCGCGCAGTAGAGCGTGTCGGGCGTCGGCGGAACGACGTTCGCGACGATCACCTGATCGATGCTGTCGGGATTGAGCTTCAGTTCACTGAGGAGGGCCTGCGCCGCTGCTTCGCAGAGCTCGAGGGGAGACACGGGGGCCAGAGTGCCACCGAATTTTCCAAAGGGAGTGCGCTTTCCTCCCGCTAAATAGACGGAAACGGGTGCCTGGCCCA
>JBKHVY010000376.1:0-1083 GCA_046569805.1 Bacteriovoracia bacterium
AGAGAAGGCCAAGAAGGAGAATCAGTCGTGACGCGGACTCCTGACTCTCGAACTGGCCGCCGTACTCGAGGTAGTACCCCTTCGGTAGCGTGACCTGCGCCTTGAGCTTTGCTTGGATCTCGGCGACGAGGCTCCCGAGGTCGCGGCCCGCGCTGTTGGCGGAGACGACGATGCGCCGCTGGAGGTTCTCGCGGTTGACCATGTTGGGGCCCGTGCCCTGGTAGACCTCGGCGACGTCACCGACCCGCAGTTGCTTTCCGTTCGGGAGCGTCTTCACGATGGTGTCACTGATCCGCTCGGGATCACCGCGAGACGCATCGTCGAAGCGCAGAAAAATATCAAAGAGACGCTGCTCTTCGAGGAGCTGCGCCACGGTCTCACCGTTGAGCGCCATCTCGAGGTCCCGGGTGAAGCCCCCGGGCCCCACCCCGAAGGCGGCCGTTTCTTCGCGATCCACAAGGATCTTCAGCTGCGGCATCAGCACCAGTGGTTCGAGCTGCAGGTCGACGACGCCCTCGATCCCCTCGAGCGCCCGCTCGACCTCACCGCCCAGGCGCCGCAGTTCCGCGAGGTCGGGGCCGAAGAGTTTGATCGCGATCTGCGCGCGCACCCCGGAGAGCAAGTGATCGAGGCGGTGGCTGATCGGCTGACCGATGTTGACGTACACGTCTCCCGTGGCCTCGATCTTCCGGCGCAGCTCTTGAAGTACGAGCTCCCGCGGGCGACCGTCCTCCTTAAAGTCCACGTCGATCTCGCTCCAGTGCACGCCCTCGGCGTGCTCGTCGAGTTCCGCCCGGCCTGTTCGCCGGATGGTGGACTTGACCTCTGGCACTGAGAGCATCGCCTCTTCGACCTTCGTCCCGAGGGCGTCCGAAGCCGCGAGCGAGATCCCGGAGCCGCCGCGACGCCGATGGTGGCCGTACCTTCGTTAAAGGTCGGCAAGAAGTTTCGGCCCATCAGCGGCAGGAGCGCCAGCGCTCCGGTGACGAGCAGCGCACACAGGACCATGATCGCCCGGGGCCTGTGGAGCGTGGTGCGAAGGATCCGTTCGTGGCGCGCCTTCAACCAGCGCACCAGGGGCCC
>JBKHVY010000377.1:0-1070 GCA_046569805.1 Bacteriovoracia bacterium
TGAGTTCACGAGATATTCCCATGGAGGAAGTATGCCCCAGCTTGGTCCTATGGGCGAGAGCGTCTAAGACTTAGTCAGGCCTAGAACTTCGGCAAGGCGCGCCTTCTCCGCGCGTTTTGGGCTGCGTTCGATCCCTATCGCATCAAGTCCTACTTCCTGGGCGGCCACAAGCATCGTGCCATGCCCGCAGAAGGGGTTAATCAGCAGTTTTGATCCGGTCCGCTCCTTAATAAACTTGGCCGCCATCCGCGCCGCACTCCACCCCATTCCTCTCTCCCACAACTGCGCTCCTCGATCGATGACATCGGCAGTGGAGTGCTCGGGCTCGAGCTTAAGCTTCTGTGAAAAGCAAAGCATGTGGGAGTAGCTCGGTCGCCCGAAGGTTGCGACGCCCGTGGGCGCGCGCTGGATAATCTTATGCCACAGCTGTTGGTGGCCTAGATTCTCCGCCGCTTTCTGAACGAGAGAGGCCTTGTCGACCCACGCCCCCTCGAGCTTAATGTCTGACTGATAGAAAATCGTAACCCCGTCCTCGGGAGTGGACTGGAGGATGATACGAGCGGTTTCCGTGAACCACGCTTTCCACTCCGAAAGGCCAATCCCAGGAAACTCTGAGATGTCCGGTAAAGACGTCACTAAAGAAGAAAGCGGAGTCACACCCGAGCGGTTAAGCCACTCGAGTGCGTCTTCTGTGAAAACTTGGCGACTAGTGCTTATAGGGCATCTCTCCGAGGTACGTTTTCTTGCCGACGTCCACGCCGTTGGCGCGCAAGATTGAGTACGCAGTCGTGACGTGGAAGTACATGTTCGGAATCGCATGGTGGCGGAGGTAATCCTCACCCGTCATCCACTTCCCTTCCCAGCGCGGTTGGGTGATCTTTCGCTCTTCGGCTCCGGCGAAATCCTGCGGCTTCAGGCTTTCGAGGAATGCAATGACCTGGTGGATGCGGCTTTTAAGTTCGGGCCACGTCGTCTCCTTGTCGTCGTGGACAGGAGCGTCTTTGCCCGCGAGGCGAGCGGCCCCGAGCTTTGCCGTATCACAAGCGATCTGTACCTGGCGCAAGAGAGGA
>JBKHVY010000378.1:0-1047 GCA_046569805.1 Bacteriovoracia bacterium
GTCGAAGCCAAGCAGCACGTGGTGATCCTCCTCGACTCGATCACGCGCCTGGCCCGTGCCTACAATACCGTCGTTCCACCGTCAGGCAAGATCCTCTCCGGTGGTGTGGACTCGAACGCCCTCCACAAGCCGAAGCGCTTCTTCGGAGCCGCTCGGAACATCGAGAATGGTGGCTCTCTCACGATCATCGCGACCTCCCTCATCGATACGGGCTCACGTATGGATGAAGTTATCTTCGAAGAATTCAAGGGCACCGGAAACTCTGAGATTCAACTCGACCGCAAGCTCATGGAGAAGCGCATCTTCCCGTGCCTCGACATCAACAAGTCGAGCACGCGCAAGGAAGACCTCCTGATGGACCAGAAGGACCTCCAGCGCGTCTTCGTCCTTCGCCGCGTCCTCCAGCCGATGAACACCATGGACTCGATGGAGTTCATCCTCGAGCGGATCAAGGACACGAAGTCGAACATCGCCTTCCTCGATAAAATGAATGGGTAACATGAACCTCTGGCGACGCCTCACTCTCTTAGTCTCGAAGCAGTACGCCGCGATCGGCGGCCAGGCCGTGATCGAGGGCGTGATGATGCGCTCGCCGAACGCGTTCGTGGTGGCGGTCCGCACGCCCGACGGGGCGATCCGCCTGCGCCGGGACCAGTGGTTTGGCCTCTCGAAGCGCTTTCCGTTTTTTCGCAAGCCCATCCTGCGCGGAGTGCTGATGCTGGTGGAGACGATGGCCAACGGCATCGTGTCCCTGAACTACTCGGCGAACGTCTCGATGGACGCCGAGCTCAAGGCGAAGGCGCTGGCCAAGGGCAAGACCGAAGCCGAGTACGAAGCGACGAAGAAGAAGGCCGAGAAGGTCGACCTCGCGACGTTCCTCACGATGGCCGTGTCCATGGGCTTCGGGATCGGGCTCTTCGTGTTCCTTCCGCACGCCCTCACCGCCGTCCTGGGCGAGTACCTCGGCCGCGACTGGGGGCTCGATAGCTTCGCCTTCCACGCCGTCGACGGAGTCATCAAGGCCTGCATCTTCGTCCTCTACATCTG
>JBKHVY010000379.1:0-569 GCA_046569805.1 Bacteriovoracia bacterium
AGCGGTGCCAACCCCTGGCGCGCAGCCAGCCAGGACAGTAAGCCGCATACAACGATGGCTGCGGCGGCATACAAGGCCAAGCTGCTACGCAGACCATCCAGGAACTCGGTGTGGTGTTTGGTATCTGTCGCGATCAATACCTGCAGCGCCGATGCAGAGTAGCCCGAAAGCGACTGGAAGCTCAGCGTGTGAAACTCGGCATCGTGGTTGCGCCACACCCCAAATGTCCCCTTCGCATCGGTGTGGATGGCTTTACTACGCTGCACACCAAGCTCGGAATGTGAGGACTGAAAAACGGTCTCCTGATGAGCATCTTTTACCAAGACATAGAGATCATGGTGGTATCCCAAAGCGTCGCTCAAGCGGGAGCGCGCGTCGTTCACAGAATTGGCATTACCCAGAATTTCCTCGATCAACTGCCTCTTGTCCTCTAACAGGCCGTTGAAAAATCCTTCGCCGCCGCCCGTGTGGGCCGCTACGATCTGAAGCCATCCAAGAACGACCCAGACAAGAAAGATGAGAGGCAACCAAGACGTTGATTCACCGTACAAACTGAGCCAGTGTTCACG
>JBKHVY010000379.1:579-1046 GCA_046569805.1 Bacteriovoracia bacterium
ACACCCGCTGCGCAAGTTGCGCGCCGTGGTCGATGCGCTGCTGGCGACGATGCACAGCGAGTTCGAAGCGGTGTATGCCCGCCGCGGGCGCCCCTCGGTGCCGCCCGAGATGCTGCTCAAGGCCTTGCTGCTGCAGATCCTGTTCTCCATCCGCAGTGAGCGCCAGTTGGTCGAAGCGGTCAACTACAACCTGCTGTATCGCTGGTTCGTGGGCCTGAACATCGAAGACAAGGTCTGGGACCACTCCACCTTCAGCGCCAACCGCGAACGCTTGTTCAACGAAGACCTCGCCCGTGCCTTCTTCGAGCGCGTCAAGCTCAGCGCCCAGTGGGGGCGGCTTGCCAGCGACGAGCACTTCAGCGTGGACGGCACGCTCATCGAAGCCTGGGCCTCGCACAAGAGCTTCAAGCGCAAAGACGATGACAGCGACACGCCGCCCGGACGCAATCCCGAGGTGGACTTCAAAG
>JBKHVY010000380.1:0-1046 GCA_046569805.1 Bacteriovoracia bacterium
ACGCTGAACCAGGCGCTCCTCAAGCACTACTACGGTATCCAGCACTGGGGCCTTCCCCCGGGCTTTCTCACTCCGCCCATTCCTGGGCGGGTGGATATGCTGCTGTATCTTGCGGACCTCCTGGGGAAGACCAAGAAGCCGGTGCGCGTGCTGGACGTGGGGACCGGGGCGAACTGCATTTATCCCTTAGTGGGTACGAAGCTTCTAGGCTGGCAGTTTGTGGGTTCGGAGATTCACCCCGCATCGATCGATTGGGCGAAGAAGCTTGTTCAGGAAAACCACCTCGAGCGGCAGATTGAGCTGCGACTGCAGCCGGAGGCAAAGAGTATTTTTAAGAACGTGATACGTGCGGGCGAAAAGTTTGATCTGAGCATTTGTAATCCACCATTTTTTGCCAACCGCGCAGAGGCCGAGGCCGAAGGGGCCCGTAAGTGGAAGCACCTGGGACTGGGGCTCAAGGGCTCGCATCGCAATTTCGGCGGCGAGGCCCACGAGCTGTGGTGTACGGGTGGTGAGCCGCAGTTTTTGGCCCGTATGGCCACTGAGAGTTCACAGTTCGCAAAATCTGTCCGCTGGTTCTCAAGCCTCGTGTCAAAGGCGGCGCATCTTAAGGCCTTCGATCGGGCCCTAGAAAAAGCGGGCGCAACGGAGATGCACATCATCGACATGCAGCAGGGTCAGAAAAAGTCTCGCGTTGTCGCATGGACTTTTACTGAATAAGAGCGACATAATGACCCCTCACTTCTGAGAGGTCCCTATGAAGTTTCTCGTGCTCTTCCTGTCGCTCTTTCCACTGCTTGCTCTCGCACGTCCGGCCGACGACAACCTGACCTGGGCCCTGGCAAAACAGCGCCGCCAGCAGATCGAGCAGGTCGACTACCAGTTGAGCTTCGACCTCAAGAAAGGTCTCGATTCGTACGCCGCCGTCGTGACCATGAAGCTTAAGCTCAAGCACACGAAGTCGGATCTTTCGCTGGATAAGCATAACCAGAAAATCGTGTCGCTCATGGTGAACGGCAAACGCGTGAAGAAGTTTGAGCAAAGGA
>JBKHVY010000381.1:0-1046 GCA_046569805.1 Bacteriovoracia bacterium
GAGCGTGCGAGAATAAGGTTTAGCGGGGTCTTTGTCGATCCGTGAGGTAGTGCCAATGGTGAGCTGCAACGACATCAAAGAAGCTGTCAGCGGCTTTTCGCTTGTCCAAGAGTGTGACGTCGTCAAGAGTGGGGCCGTCCGCCTCATGACGCCATTCTCCTATCCAGATGGAAGCAACATCGACGTCTTTGTGAAGACGAGCGAGCCACTCTTCGGCAAGGTTGAACTCTCAGACCTCGGGCAGACGGTGGACTGGCTCGGTGACTTCCACATCGACCCGAACAAGACCCAGAAGCGCCGGCAGTTAGTGAGCGACGTGTGCCGGACTCTCGGGGTGAATTTTGACGGGTGGCAGCTCAAATCGGATCCTGTGGCGGTGGAGGAAATTACTCAGGCGATGGTTGCTCTTGCTCAGGCATGCATACGAGTCGCGGACCTGATGTACACGCATCGACTCCAGGCAAATTCGGTGTTGAAGGACGAGGTTGAAGAGTTTATCTCAGACCTCGAGCTGCCTTACGAAACTGACCCGAAGATTGAGGGGGTTAAGGGCAAACTGATCACTCTCGATTTCCGTGTTAAGGGCCGTGCCCGGGATAGCCTCGTCCTGCTCCTCGCACGGGGCTCACACGTGTCTGCCACGGAGGTGTTCACTCGCTGGTACGACGTCAGAAATACTGATGCGCAGTTCCTAACCATCTACGACGACACGAGAGACGCTCAGATACGTGAGATCGACGAGAGCCGGATCGAGGACTTCTCCCTGATTCTCCCATGGCAGGATCGGCGGAGTATCGGAAAGTTGCTCGTTGCCTAGTTCTCCCTCTTTAACTGCTGCATCGGCTCGAGCGCCCGCGCCTTTCCCTCCCTCAGCGGGTCTAGCGAGAGCCGGGTGTAAGCTGTCGTAGCGGCATGGCTCTGAAGCGCGAGGGCACATCCAGTCTCCGGCAGGCTCGCGCCAGTAGCCATCATGAATGAACCGAGAGGCCCAGTAGTCAGTGGTTCTGGATTGACGTGCCGAACGTGGTGATGATCAGGCTTTACTT
>JBKHVY010000382.1:0-1042 GCA_046569805.1 Bacteriovoracia bacterium
CATTGGCTTATCGAATACCGGAAGAAGCTGCTTGCTAACTGATATAGTAGATGGGTAAAGCCGAGTGCCACTGCCGCCGGCAAGAATAATGCCTTTCATAGATTTTCTCCTGACAAGAGAGTGAACTTGGACAATTTATTTGTCAAAGTCCTATTCCATTTTTCATCTTCTCACGCTAGCTTTTCCTCATGAAAAAATCATTCCTGATCACCGGTACCGCAGGTTTTATTGGCTCAAACTTCTTGGAGTACATCCTCGAACACAACCCTGATTCCTACGCAGTTAGTCTAGATGCTCTGACGTATGCGGGTGATCCGGCCAATATCAGTGCATTTGCGACTCACCCACGTCACAAATTCGTGCAAGGCAACATTTGTGACCGTGCTCTTGTAGAAAAGCTATTTGCCGAGCACCAGTTTCAGGGAGTCATCCATCTAGCCGCTGAGTCTCATGTCGATAACTCTATTTCGGGCCCAGAAGAGTTCATGAAAACCAACGTCATGGGGACTTTCACTCTCATCGATGTGGCGCGAAAAACCTGGATGGTTAAGCCTTTTGAGAAAAAGCCAGGTTTCGAGAGTGCGCGCTTTCTCCATGTCTCTACTGATGAGGTCTATGGAACTCTAGGAGACACGGGGCTCTTCACGGAGACGACCCCTTACGCTCCGAACTCCCCCTACTCCGCTTCAAAGGCGAGCTCGGACCTAGTAGTGCGCTCATACTTCCATACTTTTGGAATGAACGTTGTTACGACGAACTGCTCCAACAACTATGGGCCCAAGCAGCATAAAGAAAAATTAATACCAACCATTATTCGCAAGGCGCTCGCGAACGAGCACATACCTATCTACGGCGATGGGAAAAACATCCGCGACTGGCTCTACGTCATGGACCACTGCTCCGGGATCGACCTCGCCTTCAAGAAGGGCCGGTCCGGTGAGACCTACAACATCGGTGGTCGCAACGAGCGCAACAACCTCGAGATCGTCCATCGCATCTGCGAGATCCTTGACCAGAAACGCCCCCGTGCGGCAGGTCCCTA
>JBKHVY010000383.1:0-1039 GCA_046569805.1 Bacteriovoracia bacterium
GTGGCTGCCTTCGGATACCGACCGAACCATTTCACGGTCTTCATCAACGCACTTAAGAGCTTCGCTGATATACAGTCGCTCAACGTGTTCCTAAAAGAGCAGGGCGTGAAGCTCAACGCTTCTGGCGGCGAGATTAAGGGCACCCCTGCTGTGTACCTCGAGCAATCTTCAACACTCGCGAATAACATCGCCGTGACCTTCGACGACGGAGAACTCACGATCCCTGCGTGCTACTACGAATTCGCACGCCGTTATCCACTGGCCTCTGGTGAACTCTATCAGGGATTCGTGGCTGCCAGTGCGGATAAGATTTTCGAATCGACCTCGAAGGGCCAGTGAGTCCTAGGGCGCCGGGATGCTAATGGGCACCAGGCGTCCGTTCTGAAGGATCGGCTGTTGAAGGCCCTTGCCGCACTCCGGAGATTTGCGGAGTGCTTTTACGAGTCGAACACAGAGATTAAACACCGGCTCGTCTGCGGCGTTGTAGTCGTCGGCGAGGTTCTCTACGTAGGTCATCGCGAACTCGTCTGAGCAAGGCATCGTCGCCTTGGCGATGGAGGACCAGTGCTTGTGTTGTGCCGCCGCTGCGTTCTCAAGACTCATCATTTTAAACTCTGACAGACCGAGGGACTCCTTGGCGCGCTCTTCCCAGCCACGAACGTTAACCTCTGATTCGCGCTTTGCTTTAAGTCTGGCAGACCTGAGAGTTTCAAACTGGTCGGAAAGTTTTTTATTGATGGCATCACACTCTTGAATCGCCTTCGGTGCATCGAAGGTCTCCTCGCGGCCACCGACTTCCGCCAGTGCCGTCCCGAGCTTCAAGAGTCCGATCTTCACTTCGGCTTCCTTGAAGGCGCGCTCAGGAAAGTCCGCCGCCGTGGCGGTCAAGGACGTGAGGAGGATGAGGGCCAGTGGGAACATCGAGGGTCTCCCTAGTCCGCTGCCTCATTTTTACAGGAGGCAGGGAGGTCGTTATAAATCTCTTTCCAGTATCGCACGGTTACAGAGCAAAACGCCTCGGGAGACACATTTTTAAGAG
>JBKHVY010000384.1:0-1027 GCA_046569805.1 Bacteriovoracia bacterium
CCGCGCCGGTGCGCGAACTCGCAAGCATTCAGCATGACGTCAGAGTAGAGCACGCCCGGGAACTCCTCGGAAAACGCTATAAGAAGAGCCCCGTTAAACACGCCGAGAATCACGAAGCACTCGAGAAGACGATCTTTGGCATCATCAAAAATCATCTACCGAAGAAGTTCGCGAAAAGCGCTCACGAAATCACCGACGCCATCATCGTCGAAGCCACGAAACACGGACTCGATCCGCTCTTCGTCATGGCCCTCATCGCCGGCGAGTCGAGCTTCAACCCCGAGGCCCGTGGGCCCGTGGGAGAGATTGGTCTCATGCAAATCCGGCCAGCGACCGGCGCGTGGATGGCGCAGAAGCTTAATACCAAATGGCGTGGAGACAACTCACTTAAAGATCCGCTCACCAACATCAAGCTCGGCACCGCTTACATCGCGTGGTTGCGCGAGAAGTTCCAAGGCCAGGGCCAGCTGTACCTCGCGGCCTACAACATGGGGCCCGGGAACGTGAAGAGTGCCCTCTCGCGCAACGTGCGCCCGAAGGACTACCCGATCCACGTGATGAAGCGCTACCTAGCTTTCTATAAAGACGTGAACCGCCACGGCCTGTGAAATCCTTCTCACTCGCCGCGGCGAAGGGCCCTTACAGGTCCGCGTTCTGATGCTATGAGACTCCCCAACAACCACAAGGAGTCTCTATGAAAATCTTTTTCGCCTGGGTCCTTCTCGTCTCCTCCCTCGCAAGCTTCGCCGGCACCAACTACTACAACTCCGCTCGCAAAGCGGTGGCCCAGCAGGCGCTCGAGGACGGGTACATTGAGAAAGTCTCTGACTTCATATTGGTTTTCGGCGACGAACACGACGATCTCGAACACAACCATTCATGGCAGAAAGAGTTCTTCCACTTCTACAACACGTCCTACGGGTACGTCGTTGAAGTCCACTCCGTAGGCCGCAAGTGCTTCCTGAAGAAGATCGACTTCTTCCAGAACGACCAGGACTGGGACTAGATTTTTCTAGTCCGCGGCTCG
>JBKHVY010000385.1:0-1005 GCA_046569805.1 Bacteriovoracia bacterium
AGGCGATCGAGAATACTTTCCTCACCAACCTTAACGAAAAAGAACGCGAGGAACTTGCGCGCAAGTCGGTCCAACCGGAGCTTGCCCCCTGGCAGGCAAGCCTTAGCGAGTTCGTCCTCTCACCGCACTCGCCGCTCGTGGCGAAGAGCCTCCAGGACTCGCAACTCAAGGAGAGCTTCGGCGTTACCATCGCCATGATCCAGCGCGGGAACCGCCGCCTCTTGGCCCCGGGCCGCAGCGACCTTTTGCTTCCCTTCGATCGGATCTTCTTGATCGGCTCCGACGAGCAGCTCTCACAGGCGCAGGTGCTCATCGAGGCGAGTCCCAGCGAGACTGAGGCTCCGCTCCCATCGAGCTTCGGCCTCGAGCAAATGAAGCTCGGGCCCGGCTCTCCGTACATTGGCCGCAGCATCCGGGATAGCGGTCTTCGCGATCATGCGATGGGACTCATCGTGGGCCTTGAGCGCGAAGGCCAGCGCCTCCTGAGTCCCGATTCTGCACTCACGCTGCTCGAGGGGGATCACCTATGGATCGTCGGCGACAAGTCGCTCATCGCCGAAATCAAGAAAACACCGCGCAGCTAAAGGCACTATGTATCTCCTGAAACTCACCGGCATCACAGGCCCCTACTCCGAGCGCCACCTCACGAAGACCATCCATGCCCAAGACAAAGAAGCGCGCGTGGAGATCAAACTCCCCGAGCAATGGGTCTACGTTGAAACGAAAGTTCAATTAGAAAAGATCAAACGCGCCCTCCACGACGTGGGCTACACCATCCTCGCCGTGGAAGAGAGGCCTTAAGAAAGACTCTCGATTTCGCGGTACCAGCGTTCTTTTTCTTGAGTTGATAAGAACGACGCCTCGAACGAATTGCGGGCCAGAAGCTTGATCTCGATCGACGACAGATCAAGGGCGCGTGTGGTCTGAAGAAAGTTCTCGTTCAGGTAACCACCGAAATACGCTGGGTCATCGGAGTTCACGGTCACGCACGCCCCGCGCGCCAGA
>JBKHVY010000386.1:0-344 GCA_046569805.1 Bacteriovoracia bacterium
AACCGCGCCTTCGCCCACTCCCTTCACAGCACCCAGACCGAAACGGATAGTTTTATCTATAACGTTAAAGAGCCAGAGTGATTCATTCACGTCAGGAGGGAGAATGGAGATATCAAATTCTTTAGCTTCCTGAATGTAGGCCGTGATCTTTTCTTTGTTGTTAATTTCTGTACCCAGGAGAGCAGCAAAGAACTGAGCCGGATAATATCTTTTAAGGAAGGCTGTTTGGTAAGCGACGACTGAATAGGCCACGGCATGAGACTTGTTGAACCCGTACTCAGCGAACTTCTCCATCAAGTCAAAAAGGGCGATGGCCTTCTCTTCATCAAATCCTCTTTCGATGG
>JBKHVY010000386.1:354-908 GCA_046569805.1 Bacteriovoracia bacterium
GAAAATCTCCTTATGCATCTGCATTTCTTCCGCTTTCTTTTTCCCCATGGCACGTCGGAGCATATCCGCTTGTCCGAGAGAGTACCCGGCAACAACACGGGCAATGTTCATCACCTGTTCCTGATACACGATAATCCCGTATGTATCCCGGAGGACAGGTTTCAACTCTTCAAAGGCATACTGCTCTACCTTGCCATTGATCTTGTTCTTAATTTCAGCAAACTCAAGATGCATCCCTGATCCCATTGGACCCGGACGATAGAGAGCGTTGATAGCGGTAATGTCATCAATCGAACCTGGCTTAATTCTCTTACAAAGGTCCTGCATTCCACTACTTTCAAGCTGGAACACTCCGACTGTCTGCCCTTCAGAGATCATCTGGTACACAGACTGGTCATTGTAATCAATATCTTCAATATCAAAATCCGGCTTAAAGTCACGACGTACAAACTTCTCAGCATTTGAAATAACTGTGAGTGTCTTAAGTCCCAGGAAGTCAAACTTCACGAGACCTATCTTCTCAGAAAAGTCCTTATCAAACTGAACGACCTGCT
>JBKHVY010000387.1:0-896 GCA_046569805.1 Bacteriovoracia bacterium
TTAACTGCCCTACTTAGCTGGGGATGGCTGCCGCGGATTTTTTAGAAGATTTTGCCTGGACGTTGGAAAAAATTTCATCAACCTGATTGCAACGAAGAGTTAATCTCAAAGGTTATCACTTAAGAACCGTGCCCTGCTTTTTGCATAGATTGGTGCATGAAGCCTAATTGCCCAAACATCGCGACGAATCAACTTTGCTCCAAAGATAACGTGCTGCGCGACGGACACTTTTACCGTGCCTCCGAATCGCGCTGGATCCAACGTTTTAAATGTAAAAATTGTGGCAGAAAGTTTTCCCATGCAACAGGGACACTCGAGTTCGGACAGCGCAAGCGCCACCTCAATCGCCAAGTCCGTCACCTTCTTTGCAGCAAGGTCTCGATGCGCAGGGCAGCTTACGTCCTCGGCATCAATCGACGAACCGTCGAGCGCAAGATGCACTACCTGGCAAAGAGGGCGAGGTATAAGCAACGCGAGATGCTCCAATCCCTAGAAGCCGCTGTCACGCACCTTCAGTTCGACGATCAGATCACTGCAGAACACACGAAACTCAAACCCGTGACGATATCGATAGCCGTCGACGTGAAACGACGCCTGATCCTCGGCGCTGAGGTCGGGCGCATTCCCTCCTCGGGACTTCTCGCAGCGAAGTCACGGAAGAAATACGGTCCGCGCCCGAGCGAGCACGGGCGCTGCCTGAAGCGCTTGTTCCAGCTGGTCGCGAGCACCATAGCACCCGAGGCGCTCGTCCAGTCGGACGAGCACTGGCTGTATCCGAAATTCGTGAAGCATTACCTGGTGCGCGCAACTCACGTTCGGCATCCGGGAGGCCGCGCGTCTGTCGCGGGGTACGGTGAACTCAAGAACAAAACTTTCGACCCGTTGTTTGGGATTAA
>JBKHVY010000388.1:0-882 GCA_046569805.1 Bacteriovoracia bacterium
CAGTTTAACAATCGAAGCTTCCGTTTAACAACGAATTAGCAGAGCTTCGTGTAAGGAGAACCCCTCGTGTCTGACAAAATTCAAGTTACCCAAACTGTTGCGATCCTCATCGACGGCAACAACATCGAGCGAAGCCTCGAAACCCAGTATGGCGCTGACAGTCGTATGGTCAATTTTGATGTCCTCGTTCCGCGGCTTCTCGGCGGTCGAGGGCTTAATCGATTGATATATTTCAGAGAAGGCCAAAACATCTCTTCTCGTCTTGCGGATAAGCTGCACAAGGAGTTCTACGGTTCCGTGCGGGCGTGCCATAAATCTGCGGACATTCCCCTCTCCATCGAGGCCACACAGTTAGCGAGTAAGGTCGACACCATCATCATCTTGTCGGGTGATTCCGATTACGTTGAGTTAGTGCGTCACCTAAAAAACGAAGGCGTGCGGGTTGAGATCTGTGCCGTAGAAAATCACGTCGCCCAGGTACTCAAAGATGAAGCCGATTATTTTTATTTGATGGAAAGAGAGGACTGCTTCGGAGCGAAAATGCCGCAACAGCGCAGCGTCACACGCCGCTCACGCCCGCCTCGTAAAACGCGCTAGTTTTGACATTTCCAATGCTTCAGAGAATCATGGTCTTCTACCCAGGAGACCATGATGAGCATTGCTAACCCCGCAGGCCTGAAATCCATCGACCACCTCGAGTTCACCGTCAATGACCTCAACTCACCAACGGTCAAACTGTTCTCAACGATGGGGTTCACTAAAACAGCGGAAGCACCGGAAAAGGTCCTCTTCACACAAGGCCAGGTTCGCTTCTTGGTAACCGAAGAGAAGTCTCCTGATGCACACGCACGACGCTACCTGAACGCCCACGGCGAAGGCGTG
>JBKHVY010000389.1:0-859 GCA_046569805.1 Bacteriovoracia bacterium
CCGACCTCGCTGTTCACTGGCTGTGCTGAACTAATGACGGAGTTGGCGTAGATGTTTCGGATCTGCGTCGCCGCTGGATGGTTATAGATGAGGCCAAAGATCCCGCCGATGCGGTAGCCATTGGCGACGATGACGCCTTCATGGGAAAGAGTGTGCACGCCGTTGACTTCCGTGATCGTCGACTTGAAGTCGCCGCCGACGCCGCCGATGCCATTCGTCGCGGCCCCAACGTACTGCGGGTAGATGTTGACGCGCGAGTGCAGCCGTTCGATGCGCCGACTGTCTTCGAGGCTTCCGAAGATGCCCCCGATCTCCGAGCCCTGGACGTGCATCTCGGACTGCTCGACGAGGATGTCACGAAGATCAGTCTTGAAGCCTGCGCCGATGACGCCACCGGCGTGAGCGATGGTATCGGGTCGTGCCTCGAGGTCCATGTTCACGATGCTAATGTTTGTTAAATGGTGGCGAAGTTCGCGTTGGGCTTGGCGCCCACGACCACGCCCACTTGCGAGAAGCCAGAAACCTCCGCCCCGTCGAACTTCAGGTCCCGGATGAAGCCCTCGGCACCCGGGGTCCACTGGCCAATGAAGCCGACCTGGGAGTCCTGCTCGAGCCGCATGCGCAGGTTCGAGATACTGTGGCCGTTGCCGTCGAAGTTCCCCAGGAACGGTCCTGGGGTGAAGGTACACGCCGGAGGTGCCGCGAAGCTCGAGCCCAGCGGCTGCCAGTTCATGCCGAAGTTCCAGCACGGCGAGTTCGCCGGGAGGCGCGCGGGGTCGATGAAGCCCTGGCTGAAGACGTTGAGATCGACGTCGGTGCTCAGGCGGTACGAGCGCGTGAGGAAGCTCGGGTCGTCGTG
>JBKHVY010000390.1:0-817 GCA_046569805.1 Bacteriovoracia bacterium
TTTTCCCTCTGAGAAAAGCTTCGAAAAGCTCAGTTTGTCTGAGAAGATTCGCGAGCTTAAGGCCTTCTTTTCGTCGGACCGCTTGAGCGGATTTTACAAGAGCGGCGGTGAGATCGAGGTGCTCGACGTAGAGGAGTTCACCCTCTACGTGGGCCTTCACTCGGGGAGTATTCCCGAGGGCGCTCTGCTCGATTGGCTGCAGATGACCCTCGCGGAAGTGTACCGGGAACCGAGGCTAAATCTCATTCCAGAGCCACTTTCCCGCTAGGAGCGATGAAAAAAACTGTTTGATTAAGTGAAAAACTTATCTATAGAATCAATTTTAAGAATGTCCGCACACGTTACCTAGAGAGAAAGCTTGGAAAAAAACTTGGTGTTCAAAGAAGTGAAGAAGGAAGAAGAGATCACAGCGATCTCGAACTTCGACATCCAAGTCTTCACCGACTCTCGCGACCTCCAGTGGAACATCGACAACATCCGCCGGGAAATGAAGAACGGTTGGAAGCTCTACTCCGTCACCTATGGCCCCGACACCGTCGCGGCCCTCTTCATGAAGAACGACAAAGAGTCCCTCTTCACGAAGAACACTCCTATTAAGCTGGCCTTCCAGGGCAACGGCTTCAGTCACCGAATCAAAGATTTTTACGAGCACGAAGCGGACCGGCTCCAGCTCAAGCGTGTCGTTAATTACTGTCCGGTAGATAACTTTCGCATGATCGCGCTGAACGAGTCCCACGGCTACCGCAAGACCGGTAACAGCCTGGGCGACAGTCGCTCGATCGTCGAATGGGAAAAAATAGTGAGTTAATAGGTTTCG
>JBKHVY010000391.1:0-794 GCA_046569805.1 Bacteriovoracia bacterium
CGAGCGCGAGGCCGTGACCAGGATGGAGCTCGTCGACGTGGGAGCGGGGCCCGGGACCTTTACTCTCGCTTGGAAGGTCCTCACGGGCGCTGACGCTGTCATGCTTGAGACGGCTCCTCTCATGCGCGAGCAAGCAGCAAAACTTGTCCTGGGACTCTTCGGCGCACCGGCGCAGTTTCGTCTCTCACCCAAGCACAAACCACGGCTCTTGCTCTTCGGGCACTCACTGAATGAGATGGGGGTGGCCGCGGGCCTCTCCTACGTGAAAGACGCAGACCCAGATCGCATCTGGCTGATCGAGCCCGGCACCAAAGAGACTTTCAAGCTTGCGCTCGAGTTTCGCCAAGCACTGCTCCAGAGCGGGTGGGGCATCACGTTTCCGTGTCTCGGATCCTCGGCGTGTCCTATGCAAGGAACAGAGAACTGGTGCCACCAGTATGTGGACGTGCGCCACGATGCGCAGACGGAGCGACTCACACAGTTGGTGCACAAAGACCGGCGTCGACTTCCGCTCACGGTCATGATGTTCGAGCGACCCGCACGCGTCATCGAAAGTGCAAACCGCGCTCGCATCGTGCGGGTGAAAGAAGAAACAAAGTTCTCCCACGAGTGGCAGGTGTGCCACAGTGAGGAGGGGCAGCTCACGCTCTCGGAGTTTCAGTTGCCGAAGAAGTCGTATCCGAAGGAAGCGAAGCGTGCGATCGAGGCCCTCTTGAGTGGATCCCTCATCGAGTACCAGGTGGAGAAGGTCACCGCCCAGAGCACACGTATCCGGCTGGTTCGCTGACTTACCT
>JBKHVY010000392.1:0-758 GCA_046569805.1 Bacteriovoracia bacterium
CTTCAGCGGCACGAGAAAAATTGAGATGACGAGCAGTCACGATAAAGGCGCGCAAGTAGCGATAGTCGAGATCAACTTCTCTCATGGCTTCTCCAGTTGAGGCACAAGGCTTGTGTCCTTAAAGAATTTACCTTTGTATTTATCGCCCGCGAAATTCTCAACGATAAAGCCCTCATCACCTGTTTCAACTTCAAGCTTATAATCGAGCGAACACTGCTGGGTATAAACTGCCGAGAAGGGATCCATCAGGATCGTCGTACCTTGCACAGCAATATGAAGATCATCAGGGCGCGGCAATGAAAATCCAGTCTCGTAGGTGAAGCCGCCACAGCCTTTTCCACCAATTTTGATTCGGAAACTCATTCCTTCGAGCGTATAATCGTTTTGCGCCAGCAGATTGATCTGCACGAGCGCGGCATCTGTAATTTGCAGATTAATCTCTTTAGGTATTTCCATGCGCCCATTATAGGAGGGCCTCTCATGAAAGTCAGCTACCTGGTAGATATCACAGAACCCCATTTGCACTTGGTGCGAGTCACGCTAACCACTGAAAAATCCAAGGGGCAAAACACTCTTGAAGCCTTTCTTCCTTCATGGAGTCCGGGCTCCTACCTGATGCGGGAGTACTCTCGTCATATTCGCTGGGTTAAAGCGACCCAAGGAAATGGGGAAGTCCTGTGGTGTGAGCAGACGGAAAAAGGCACCTGGATTATTGATTGGAAAAAATCAGAACTCAAAAAACCGAGTGATGATTTCTC
>JBKHVY010000393.1:0-748 GCA_046569805.1 Bacteriovoracia bacterium
TCTTCCTCGATCAGAGCTTTCACTTCAGCGAGGCTGAGCTTGGTCGTGACTTTCACTGAGCCAGTGGCGAGCTCAACCTCGACGATTCCACCAGCATCGGCAGCTGTGATGGCCTTTTTCACGTGATTGACGCAGTTATTACAGCTCATGCCTGTGACAGTTAGTTCGTACATCGGTTGTCCTTTTTTCGTATTTCCTCAAAATTGACTTGAGCTTCTCATCATGTCAAGGTTCATGATGGGACCCAAGGAGATTCTATGTCACAAGTCCAGTATGCGATCCGAGGAATGACCTGTGCCGCTTGCGTCAGTCGCGTCGAGCGAGTCCTTTCCCGCGCCCCGGAGGTTGCATCGGTACAAGTGAACCTCGCGACCGAAGTGGCGAGCGTCGAGTTTAAGACGGATCCAGATCACGCCCTCGTCGTGCGTCTGGTTGAGAAGGCGGGCTACCAAGCCGCCCTCAAGCGCTCGTTCCAAGAAGAAACGGTGCTTAAGGACCGGGCGATGGCGCGCGAGCGCTGGTGGCTTGTGGCGAGTGTTCTTCTGACGTTGCCACTCGCTCTTCCGATGCTTTTCATGCCTTTCGGAATTCACCTCATGCCTCCGGGTTGGCTGCAGTTGGTGTTGGCAACCCCCATGCAGTTCATCGTAGGATTTCGCTTCTACCGCAGTGGCTTCAAGGCGCTCCGAGAGCTCACCGGCAACATGGATCTGTTGGTTGCCCTCGGAACGAGCGCGGCCTACGCCCT
>JBKHVY010000394.1:0-733 GCA_046569805.1 Bacteriovoracia bacterium
GGGCGCCTTCGCCTTCTCGAGCTTCTTCTGCGTGTCCTTCCACAGCTTCACGAGCATGGTGTAGTCGTTCTTAAGGATCTTGTAGCTCTGCCCTTCCGCCACCGTCCGAGCGATGATGCCGCAACCTTCTGGCCGGATGCTGTCGAGGACTTCCTTCAGCCGGCGGCGCTCTTCTTCGCTCTCGATCCGGCGCGAGACGCCGGTGTGTTCGATGAAAGGCATGTAGACGATGTGGCGGCCCGCGAGCGTGATGTGACGGGTGACCCGCGGACCTTTCGTCGAGATCGGCTCTTTGGCGATCTGGACCACGATCTCGTCGCCCTCTTTCAAGACGTCCTGGATCTTGATGTCTGGCCGGAACTTCATGTCGACGGTTTCCGACAAAGACGAGAGTTCGTCGGGGATCACCTCGCCAACGCGACGAGAGACCGGCGGCTCGGAAGCCTGCGCTTTCTCGAGCGCCGCCCGCTGCTCTTCGATGGTGGGAATGTAAGCGTCATCGACGTAGAGGAACGCCGCGCGCTCCTGGCCGATGTCGATGAAGGCAGACTGCATCCCTGGGAGCACACGCAGGACGCGGCCCAGGTAAATGTCGCCCACGCTCGCGGGGTGTCGGTGTTGCGAGTGACGCTCCACCAGGAAGTCGAGGATCTCACCATTCTCAATGAGCGCAATACGGCACTCGTTGTGAGTCTGGTTGACCACAAGTTCTTTCGCCATGAATGTCCTAATC
>JBKHVY010000395.1:0-725 GCA_046569805.1 Bacteriovoracia bacterium
AAGTTCCCTTGATTGCCGTTGCTGAAGTCTTAGGCGCACGCGCTGAGGAACTATTTAACGTTATTAAAGACATCATTGCCGAAAAGAATCTTCAGCCGCTTATAACTGGTGGTTACGTCATCACTGGTGGCGGAGCTTTAGTTCGTGGTTTGTCTGAATTGGCCGAATATACACTCGAGAAGCCGGCCAAGATTGGTTATCCACGTCCCGTCGGTGGCATGGGAAATGTCATGCAGGATCCTAAGTTCTCAACAGTTCTTGGGTTATTACTCGATTCAACTGAACAAAAAAATTCAATATCGCTTCGCCGTGACAACGATTCAACAGATCGTAGTGACTTTGTAGGTCGTATTGGTTCATCATTTAAAAACGTTTTCAAAGACCTGTTTTAACGGGAGGATCCCATGCTTTTCGACATCGCCGACAATAACACAAAAACTGGTGCCAAAATCAAAGTGATTGGTGTTGGAGGTGGGGGCTGTAACGCTGTCAACACTATGATCCGTCACGGACTCAGTGGTGTTGAATACATCGTGGCTAACACAGATGCACAAGCGCTTCAGGCGTCACTCGCTCCAATGAAAATTCAACTTGGAGCTGAAGTCACTAAGGGTTTAGGCGCAGGTGCAAATCCTGATGTTGGTCGCAAGGCTGCAATCGAAGACTACGATCAACTTTCTGAAGCCCTTCAAGGTGCAGATATGGTTTTTGTTACCGCGGGCATG
>JBKHVY010000396.1:0-684 GCA_046569805.1 Bacteriovoracia bacterium
TAAACTTTACCGACTCTTTGCAGAAGAAGTCCCTTAAAAGATGACGCAATGGTGTGATTTGTCGAAAATGAAATTTGGGACCAGGAAGCTAATTACCAGCACAAATAAAAAAGCCCCCGTGGGTTAAACGGAGGCTTTTTTGGTTCATGTCAGCTCAACTGCCGACTTAAATGTCAGCTCAACAGCTGACTATTTGAATGGTGCCCACACGCGGAATTGAACCACGGACACAGGGATTTTCAATCCCTTGCTCTACCAACTGAGCTATCGTCAATCAGATTTACCGGTAATTACCTAACGCTGCGGTGCTAAAAATGAAGATCCATGCAACCTATCTCGAAACTCCATGGTGCAAAACCCAAGCTCTCCTCCTTCTCCCAGAGGGAAAACTGCGCTCAGAACGCGCTATTTACTCTCATGGTTACACCGCCAACAAGGCCGACGTGCTTCCCTGGGCGATTCGCGCCGCCGACAGTGGCATCCCTGCGATGATCTTTGATTGGCCGGGCCATTATCTTGGCGGTCTGAACGAAGTTGTGCACTTTGAAGATTTTCGCGATCATGCTCACGAACTTTTTGCGCTCGCTTGGGAAAAATTGCATCAACTAAGTGGATTCTCTTTAGGCACCAAGGCCATCTTGGGTGGCCACTCGCTCGGTGCACTGATGGCGCTCAAGGCCCTCT
>JBKHVY010000397.1:0-665 GCA_046569805.1 Bacteriovoracia bacterium
ATCGACGTCGGCTGCGAGGACATCGAGTCCGAAGACGGCTACCTGACGATTAAAGGTGCGGTTGAGTCCTACGGGGAACTTCATAAGAAGCTCGAAGAACTCAAAATCAAAGTAGAGGAATCAGGCCTTGAGAGACTTCCGCTTAACACCAAAGAAGTGAAGGACAAGGACAACTACGCCAAGATTTTGAAACTCGTGGAAGTGCTCGAAGAAGACGACGACGTCCAGAAGGTCTACCACAACATGGATTTCAACGAAGCGTTCGATAGCTGAAAACGTTCTTCGTTAGTTTTCTCTTCTTCGTTCTAAGTGCCACCGCCTGGGCGCTCCCGCTGTATGAGCTCGGCGTCGCAGGCGGCTCCGGCTATGTGCCCGACTATCCGGCCGCCGGCGAGGGGCGCGTCCGATCACTGGTGGTTCCTAATTTTCGCTACCGCGGAAAAATCCTGAGGGCCGACGAGGACAGCGGTGTACGAGCTCGCCTGTTTAACAACGACGTCTTCGACTTCGATCTGAGCTTCGGCGCCGCCTTCCCAGTCAACTCTGGAGACAATAAGGCGCGCGAGAATATGGATCCACTGGATTGGCTGGTCGAATTCGGACCACGTCTCTTTACCATTCTCTGGAACGAGAAGGGTGTAGGCCGACTGCGCCTCGGTCTCCCG
>JBKHVY010000398.1:0-657 GCA_046569805.1 Bacteriovoracia bacterium
ATTTTAACGAGACTGAAACGTTTGTGAAAACCTTGGGCGCCAAGATCATTGGCAAGAGCGGCGGTCGCCACACACCAAACTAGGGCCGATAGGACGAATCCTTTAAGCATAAACTTCCTCCTTGAAGTGATACCTATCTAGGCTAACTCTCCCAGAGATTCTGTGGTTGAACCATTGTCAGTTATTTCCTTACAGCGTCTTGATGATGAGAGATGCTGTAAGTATAACCGCGCAAAGGGTTCAACTATGATTATGCTTTTTTCTCTCTTCTTGAGTGTCTCATTCGCTTCTTTCTCTGACACAAAGCAGTATCCCGAAGAGCGCGATTATACTTCTGGTGATCGGGGGTTTCGTCAGTATGGCGCCCCTTCAATACACAACACTTCAACCTATGCGCTGACTTTTGATGATGGTCCGCACGTCACACACACACCCAAACTTTTAGACCTGTTAAAAGCTTATAATGTGAAGGCGACTTTTTTTATTATTACATCACGACTTGATCGCACCACTCGTCCCATCGTGAAACGCATGCTGGCCGAGGGCCATATTTTGGCGCCCCATGGAGAGGTTCATCATAATTCAAATCAAATTTCGAAAGCAGAGTTTAAAGAGAATTTAAAAACTTCTCTTTTAAAGCTTAAGGCCTTCTATGAT
>JBKHVY010000399.1:0-650 GCA_046569805.1 Bacteriovoracia bacterium
TTGTGAATCTGCGCCTCGGTCATCCTTTCGATTTCGGCTTCGCTCGCCAGGCCGTTTTGAAGCGCCGTGGCCTTGATGCGTTCGGTATCGAGGCCGCGGCCGTTGTCGGCGATGCAGATGATGATGTGGCCGCCCTCGTGATACGCCGAAAGACGGATCGTGCCCTGCTCCGGCTTTCCCGCCCTGATGCGCTCCGCCGGTGTTTCCAGGCCATGATCGGCGGAGTTCCGCACCATGTGCGTCAGCGGATCCAGAACCTGGCGGTCGAGCTCGGTGTCGGCGCCATGCATTTCGAGTTCGATCTGCTTGCCCAGTTCGCTGGAGAGATCGCGCACGATGCGCGGCAGTTTCTGCCAGGCGTTGCCGATCGGCTGCATCCGCGTCTTCATCACCCCTTCCTGCAGCTCAGCGGTGACGTTGGACAGCCGCTGCAGCGGCACCTTGAATTCGGTGTCTTCGTGTCGGCGGCTGATCTCGAGCAACTGATTGCGCGTCAGCACGAGCTCGGACACCATCGTCATCAGGTGCTCAAGCGTATCGACGTTGACGCGAATCGACTGGTTGGCGACCCGGTCGCCTTCCGGCGCATCCTCCCCTTTCTTCGGAGCAGCCGTTGCCACCGGCTTCGAAGCAACCGGCGCTGCCGGCGC
>JBKHVY010000400.1:0-626 GCA_046569805.1 Bacteriovoracia bacterium
TGCTCGGCCGGGCTGCCCCAGGCGAGTTTTTCCAGAATGGCGCAGTGAGGCTGGTCGTTGCCATGGCAGGCTTTCACCAACACGGAAAGCCCTTCCATCATCTGCTCGATCTCCTGGCGCTTTTCTTCCAGGTCGGCCAGGTGGCGCTGCGCCACGGCCTTCACCTCTCGGCTGCTGCGCTGCGAGTCGCCCCACAGGCCAATCAGCTCGGCCACCTGCGGGACGGAAAAACCCAGCCGTCGCGACTGTCGGATGAACCGTAGCACCGACACTTCGCGCTCGCCGTACAGGCGGTAGCCGGCATCGCTGCGCTCGGCCGCGGGCAAGAGGCCGATCTGTTCGTAGTGGCGAATCATCTTCGCCGACACGCCTGCGGCGCTGGCCGCTTCACCGATGTTCATGAGGGGATGCATGGTGTGCTCCGTGTTCCGTAGGGATGCATGAGCCGAAGGATGTACCTTGCCACCGTGGGAAGGTCAAGACCCTCGCTAGGAGGGTCTTGAATCAGGGCCTGTTCAGCGCGGCGGGTAGCCGGCGTCGGTGAGGGCTTCGAGCAGGGTTTCGCGGTCTTCGGTGCTTTTAACGGAGACGCGGTGCTGTGCCAGATCGACCTCGATTTCGCAAGC
>JBKHVY010000401.1:0-624 GCA_046569805.1 Bacteriovoracia bacterium
CGCCGGCCTTGGGGTAGTGCGGCTCGATGACCTCACACAAAGCAGACCACGGCACGATGGCTTCCATCGTCTTCAAGAATTCGTCGCGCCGCGTGGGCTTGCGGTATTGCTCGTATCCCGATTCAGAATCGGCAGCCATGGCAAGGGTCTGTTGTTTCATCATGCAAATACTTTACCGGCTTATCCGCGTGAAAGGGACTTGTTCAGCATTGCCTTAATCGCGGATGCCATCGAGATACAGGCGCACGTACGCGAAGATCCGTCAGAATCTGTTCTGAGCGTTCGCGTACCACGTGGTCGGGATCCCCTTGGCCGCATTTGGCCTGTTGAATCCCATGGCGGCCGGAGCTGCGATGGCCCTGAGTAGCGTGAGTGTGGTGATCAACGCGCTGCTGCTGCGTTCCTGGAAGAGGTAAGGACTAGCACCAGCGCCGACCATAGATCCTGTCAGATCGAGACCGCGTATGTCCATCGCTATCCGGTCGAACTCAAGATGTTCTGTGAACGTGTTGATGGTGCACATCAGGAGCATGGGGATGGGCGTGGGTCACAGGTTCATGGGTGTGCTTGTGACTGTGACTGCCCTTTGGCATCACATCGTGCACATGTGAATGGTGCCCGTCG
>JBKHVY010000402.1:0-621 GCA_046569805.1 Bacteriovoracia bacterium
TGTGCTCGCGCTGGCTGCGCGAGTTCGACACGCCGGTGATGCGGGCATTCGGGAAACGCTCCGCCATCCACAGCGTCAGCGAGCCCCAGCCGCAGCCGAGCTCGAGGATGCGCTGGCCGTCGGCCAGTTCCGCGCGCTCGCCGTACAGCGCCAGCATCGCCTCTTCCGCGGTGTCCAGGTCCTCGTCGCCGTTGGCGTAATAGCAACTCGAGTATTTCAACCGCTTGCCGAGGCACAGCTCGAAGAAGCGCGTCGGCACTTCGTAGTGCTGCTCGTTGGCGGCGGCGGTCTCGATCGCGATCGGGCTGCGGCGCAGTTCGTCGAGCAGGCGGCGGAAGCGCTGGTCCGCGGCCTCCAGGTCATGCGCGCCTTCGTCGCGCAGGCGCTGGGCGCTGAGCCGGCGGATGCCGAGGCGGGTGAGGGCATCGGGCAGCAGGCCGCGCTCGCACAGGTCGATCAGGGACATTCAGGGCTCCGGTGTTTCAGGGGTTGCGGCGCGGGGGCCAGGGGAAGAAGGCGCTGACCTCGCGCTGGTAGGCCGCGTAGTCCTCGCCGCGCGAACGCAGCGACTGCGCCTCGGTCCACGGGATGCCGCTGACGCGGTAGAGGAAGGCGAACATC
>JBKHVY010000403.1:0-618 GCA_046569805.1 Bacteriovoracia bacterium
TCGACGCTTCTGTGTGGGTATCGCCGCTAAACGCAAGGGTGACACTTCTGAAGTTGAGTATAATGAAGTCGAAAATTATATGCGCTACGCTCTTCCTTAAATAGCTCTCACACTTCCCAAGCGCACACGCTGTGTCCCTAGAAGAGGTGTTACCCACACTTCATAATTGCCTGGCTCAACCGCTTTGAACTCGACTTCTTTATTAGGTGTGCGCATCGGCAGAGCGAATTCTTTAGAAGCCGCTGCCGTGGCATTTTTTTGAATCATAAGACTCCAGCCTTCGCCGTGCTTGCCGGTGATGCCGTGATCAAAGGGCATACATCTGAAATGAACGGTGCGCTCTTTTTCATCAGGAGAAACAAACACGCCAGCGCCTAGAGTGATTTTACCTTCATTGTCTGTGATCGTGCTCGAGCAATTTCCGTAGAAGTAACGATTATCTGCCACCTCAATTGGAGCGAGAATCGCTGAATAAGATCCCTTGGCATTTACTTTAATACTACCCTCAAGCGCTTTCACTTCACCCTCGGTTTCCGAGAGAACTTGCAAAAGAGTGGTACTCTCTGGCAACAGCTCCACTTTTCCATAAAGCGCCGAGAGACCCATATGTCGCAAATT
>JBKHVY010000404.1:0-617 GCA_046569805.1 Bacteriovoracia bacterium
TGGCAAGGAGGACCACCGACGACCATATCAACGGAATTTGTCCCGATCAGTTTTTTGAGCGTACGGGCATCAAGCTTTTTAATATCGCCATTCCAAGCTTCCGCTTGAGGATGATTGCGCTTGAAGGAGTCAATCGCTGAAGGCTCCATATCAACGCCCAGAAGGCAATGATGGCCAGCCATTTCGAGGCCGTAGGATAATCCTCCACAACCGCAAAAAAGATCAATAAAAGTCATTCCTGACGTTTTACGCATATACATCCCACTCCATGGCAAAAAGGCCTTATTTGAATAGTTTAGTTTTCGTGTCTGGAAGATGTCTAGTTTAAAGACCTTTGTTCGGTCTATCGAACTCTTCTGACGAGCATATGATCCGATGATATAATCAGTTCGTTTTGCTACTAAACTTTCATTCAATTTAAGGAGATTAACCATGAAACGTCGTGATTTTCTCAAGACTGGTTTCCTCGCAGGAGCTGCTCTTACCGTTCTCGGAAAAGCTATGGGTCTGGCCAACAATGCTATGGCAGCGGTGACATTTGTTGCAGCTGGTAAGCTTGGTTACAAAGAAGCTGCTACTGAGCTTCAACTCAAAGCAGGCAAGAAGTGTGACACATG
>JBKHVY010000405.1:0-609 GCA_046569805.1 Bacteriovoracia bacterium
CGACTCAGATGATTTCACATGGGCAATGGCATCGATATCGCGCAAAAGAATATTGCGGAAATTAAACAGCACACGAGCACGTTCTTTCGGTGGCGTGCGGCCCCACTCTTTTTGTGCGGAATCGGCGGCTTTAATCGCTTCATCGATTTGATTGGCGGTTGGAATACTTACTTCGCCGATGGTTTTACCATTATAGGGAGAATTGACTTTGAGCGAAGTACTCCCCTTTACCCACTCACCGTGAATAAAATTGTGGCCCTCGATAAAATCAGGGATCTTAGTCTGCATAGCGATCCTTTAAGTTCTTAAAATAAGAAAAGGAAAACGCTATTACACTCGCAACGATTTGCACATGCCACACTGTCCCATAACACACATTTTTTTGAGTTATTTTGACCCTTTGCGATAGCTTCTCAGCTAAAATAAATCCCATGGAAGACAATCATATCCCGGTACCCGTCGTGCACGTCATTGCTCACCCTCGTTTATTCGAAGGAGTTGAAGTCCACGTCAAAATTTCTGGCAAGCTGGTGAAGCTCAATTATTCAGGCGAATCCTTCATGCAAATTATTGAAAAGCTCCAGTCCAAAGGCGTAGAGCTGATTTATG
>JBKHVY010000406.1:0-596 GCA_046569805.1 Bacteriovoracia bacterium
ACGGCTTTTGCGGTTTTGTAACCTTCCACAACTTGTCTTTGCCCTTTAATAATTTCTTCTGGACTTCTGCCCTTAGCAATTTCTAGTCCAAAACTTTTATTTCGCGAAAGATCCCCCGTCGTAGTAAGGATCAAATCCCCCATTCCAGATAAGCCATAAAAAGTATCAGGTCTTGCATTGTAGACTTTTCCGAAGCGAAGCATCTCTGCAATCCCGCGCGTAATCATCGCGGCTCGAGTGTTATGGTTAAAACCAAGACCTTCAATAATTCCACCGGCAATGGCCAAAATATTTTTCAGCGCTCCTCCCAAAAGAACACCCTTCACATCATAGCTTGGTAAAATTTTAAAATAATCAGTATTCGTCATTGCCGTCACTTTTTCCAAAACGCGTTTTGATCGACCAGCAAGAGTCACGAGTGTGATTTGTTTTTGCATAATTTCGTGAGCAAAACTAGGCCCACTTAAAAAAGTGAAATTTTCTTTAAATTGCGGAAATGTATCAAAAAATAAATCGTCAGAAAGCTCTAGTGTTTCCGGATCAATCCCTTTAGATAAACTCATTAGCGGAATGCCCCTAACAAAATAGCCTAAAAA
>JBKHVY010000407.1:0-591 GCA_046569805.1 Bacteriovoracia bacterium
TTCTTCCCTTCCTGGGTATAGACACGTTTAATTTTCACACTCTCGCTCCTTGAAAATGTGTTGGGTTGTACCATCTGGTCTTAGGTATAGTGAAACGTCAAAAGAGATTTTGGTCAATCAATATCTTGTGGTGCGCGACTGTCAAAAAGTCGACAGGTCTTGGGTTTTAGGCATAAAAAAAGGGCCCCAGAGAGGCCCTCTTTTTATCATCTTTCGAGCAAAACAAGCTCTAGGATTACTTATTGTGGTTTTTCAAAAGCTTTCTCTTACGCGCCAAACGCTTGAGCTTCAATCCGCTCTTATTGTTCTTTTTGGCTTTTTTAGTCGCGCGTGATTTTTTTAGCTTCTTCATAGGATCTCCCTTTGGACATCTGCCCATAACCGGTTAACATGTCATAACTAATTGCCTCGGTTATAACATGGACAACTTTCGCCGCAAAGCCATAAAGCTCATAATACTCGCCACTTTCGGCGCTCTCCCCCCCGTTATATTCGCCCAAACCGCCCCGCCTTCAAGTGCTCTGCAGCAGTACGAGGCGATTGCCCACCCCCACTTGGGTTGTCCGGAGAATTCCCAGTGCGATCCCGCCA
>JBKHVY010000408.1:0-578 GCA_046569805.1 Bacteriovoracia bacterium
CGTATGCCGTCTTCTGCTTGATCGCCAGAGAAAAAGAATTTGTAGTGAAAGCTACCGGCATGCATAGCTGCATCCACTTCTTCCAAAACATCGAGCGGAAGATCTCCACCTGAATAGGAACGCATCCCCAAGAGTGCATCGACCTCGGGTTCGTTGAGAGAATATTCTTCAATCCCTAAGCAAGAATAAACTTCCATTGCGATCGTTTGAAGTTCGGCAGCAGCTTCTGCGTCAGTTAAATTAAAGGCTGTGACTAGGTGATAGCTCATTATTGTTCCCGCAAAATAGGGTTTTATAGCCTTTTGGGCCAGCTTTGAGAGGATATAATCTTTTCACTTTCTGGACTTAACCCCAGTACACTGCTAAAACTCAGTCCCGACTATGACATCACCCGTATTTCTCATTGGCATCTGCGGCGGTTCCGGCTCGGGAAAAACCACCTTTGCCCATAAAGTTCTAAAGCACTCCAGTCCCGATGGGATCGGCGTCTTGCATATGGACTCTTACTATTTGCCAAAACTTCCACGATCTCACTACACGCCAAGTGGCAAGCCCAACTTCGACCATCCTGATGCCTT
>JBKHVY010000409.1:0-576 GCA_046569805.1 Bacteriovoracia bacterium
GAAGGGCAGCCCGCACGCGGCGCAATTCTTGGTCGGCAGGTCCGATTTCTTGCGCATCTTGGGCATGGGTCAGAACGCCAGCTTCAACTGGTCGGCCTTTGCACCTGCCCGCTTGCGATCGGCGGTGCGTTTGCGGCTGCCATGCTTCCGGACGACGGCCTTGGCCTCGGCGCGCGCCTCGGGCTTGCGGCGCAGGGCATAGATTGCGTCCTTCGCAGCCTTTGCCGTGGCAGCATGGTCGACAATGCGGTCGGGATATTCGGGGCATAGCTGCGCGCGAGCTTCACCATCGAGTTTCCAGGGTTCGTGCAGATAGGCATCGGGTACGCTCGCCAGTTCGGGAACCCAACGGCGGATGAAATTCCCTTGCGGGTCTTGGTCGTAACCTTGCTTCACAGGGGAGTAGATGCGGATGGTGTTGATGCCCGTCTCGCCCGCCTGCATCTGGCATTGCGGCCAATGGATGCCCGGTTCGTAGTCGATGAACTTGCGCGCGAGCGCACGGCCACTTTCCTGCCAGGGCAACCACAGGTCATAGCTCGCAAAGCTCATCAGCATCGCGCGCATGCGGAAATT
>JBKHVY010000410.1:0-555 GCA_046569805.1 Bacteriovoracia bacterium
ACACTACTTAAGCTTGAAAAAGATCTTAACATTTTTCGCATTTTCTTCACATGTTGCTCTGTTGGCATTTTCGTTAAATTTTTGCTGATCTTGTATCTGTCTAATTCGTAAATTTCTCTCAAGAATGGCTTGCTCCACCTGCATTCCATCGATTTCGGTTTGCAGTTGTCGTAAAGATGCAGCGGCATAGCCACTGATTCCACCTTCTGCATCCATTTCTTGAAGTCCATTAGGATCAATGAAATTCCCGTACAGATTCGCATCGCCGCCGTTGAAACCGATCGGATCTTTACTCAACCAACGCCCGGTTCTTGAGTCATAGTCCCGCGCCCCGAACTTCACGAGCTTCGTGTCCTGGTCGTACAGTCCTCCGGCAAAGCCGAATCCCTGAAACTGGAGTGCGGTGATTTAAGTGGAGAGATTGTAGCTTAACTTTTGATCAATCAGCTGACCTGTTCCACGCACTTTACTCAACCTTTATCAAATTTTCAAATTCTTTCGGTGTTAAATAATTGAGAGAGGAGTGGACTCTCTTCTCGTTGTAAACTTCCTCAA
>JBKHVY010000411.1:0-552 GCA_046569805.1 Bacteriovoracia bacterium
CATTCTGCTGGATGGTAAAGGCCTCAAAGGCTTGGGACAAGTAACTCAAATTGGTAAGCGCGAACTGTCAGTTAAAATTAAATCGACCACGCGGGCACCAGTAGCAAGCAACTGTGACTTACTACTATTTACTCCGAAGAAAGATGCTCTCGAAACTATGCTCAAGTCAGCGACAGAGTTAGGAGTACGAAAGATCTATCTTTATCGTGGTGCCTTTTCTCAGGAGAAGCTGCCGGACGCGAGTCGAGTCGACGCTCTTCTGCAAAGCGCCATGGAGCAATCGAACAATCCCTGGAAACCTGAGATTATTCACTGCTCAGAGCTATCAGACTGCCCGCTTGATCAGTTTGACCAGATTCATTTGATGGATATTGACCCCCAAGCGACTTCATCGTCAAAAACTGGCCCTAGATCAATTCTGGTAATTGGCCCAGAAGGTGGCTTTTCCGAAGATGAGAGAAAATTTTTGAAGAGCTTTAAAAGCACTCATGTTGTCAGTTTACCAACACCTATTTTAAGAGCGCCTACAGCAATGATGGCCGGTCTTGGCTG
>JBKHVY010000412.1:0-551 GCA_046569805.1 Bacteriovoracia bacterium
TGAGTATTGTGGACATGAGTCCATATTACTTGTGAGTATTATGGATTGCAATCCATAGTAGTACTGGCGTCAGTGATTTTAGTGACTTATTACAGGCTTTAAACGATCTCGATTCTATCAACCGTTCTTATAAAATAATCTTTGCTCCATAATTCGAGTCCCGCTCTCTCGCGGGGGGCCAGAAACGGGGCGACATCAGCTACTGCCTTTACGGCATCGAGAGACGCAAACTTCTCCCGAAGAATCTTTTTAAACGTTTCTGGTGTGAGCGTGCCTTCATAGTGACCACTTTGAATCAAGCGCGCTTCTAGGTGCTTCAAGTGGAGTGGAGTTTTGCGGCCCAGGTACCAAAGGTAGTCGAAAAAATCGCGGCCCTTCACGCGGTTTCCCCAGGCGCGAGCGAGCACCGCATGGAGTTTGCCGGCGAAGAGATCGGGCAGCGGCATCGTCTTAACTTGAAAGGGCACGGGCCGCAGAAGATCCAAGACTTCGATCCCGTGACCACCGGGCGGCCGAGTGTCCACTTCGAGTTTAATTTTGAGCAACTTTTG
>JBKHVY010000413.1:0-551 GCA_046569805.1 Bacteriovoracia bacterium
TTGTTTCCCAAATTTTAGTTGAGCATGGTTATGATTATCGTACGGGGACGATCCATTCAACGGATTATCGTTTCTGGGAATTTGATGATCAATTTAAACTCAATCTTCTCGAAGAAAGAGTTCTCGCTGTAGAAATGGAAACAGCCGCTTTATTTGTTTCTTGTTTTGTAAGTAAAGTAAATATTGGAGCTCTTCTTCTCATCTCTGATTGTCCTCTGAAAGAGGGTGGTATCAAGACGAAAAAATCAGCAAAAGCGGTCTTTAGAAAATTTACTGATATTCATATCGAATTAGGTATTGAGGCAATGGCAGATATCGCAGAGAGAGGGGAAACCATTCGTCATTATCAATGGTAATTAATTAGTATAAGGAAATTTAATAATATGTTTAAGACAGTTTTAGATTGGTTTTCAAATGATTTAGCAATTGACCTTGGTACGGCAAACTGCTTAGTGTATGCACGAGACAGAGGGATTATCGTTAACGAGCCTTCGGTTGTTGCGGTTCATGTCGGTTCAAAAGGTGGTAAAAGAGTTCTCGCTGTCGGAAAA
>JBKHVY010000414.1:0-549 GCA_046569805.1 Bacteriovoracia bacterium
AGCACCGGAATCGTGGTCTCCTGAGCGAAAGACTCAAGTGCCTCTTTTGTCCGATCTGTTCCGTCGGCTTCTTTCCCGTCCGTGAAATCACCCAAGACAATCGCGCGCACGCCCTCTAAAAGGCCGGCCTGAGATAAGTGCACCAGCATGCGGTGAATCGAGTATCCGCGCTCGCCAACATCTTCGAGGAAGAGGATTTTTCCACGGGCCTCGAGTTCCCAGGCGGTCCCGATCGAGCACTCGAGAAGGCGCAGGTTACCGCCGGTGACTTTGCCCGTAATCGTCCGAACCTTGCGGGCGGCATCGTTCATGGGAATGAGTCCTTTATATGTAAGACTCTTGTGTTCACCGCGCAAGAGTTCGGCATAGAGCGACCGATCGGGGGCGTTGAAGCCCATCTGCGTGAGCACTCGACCATGGATTGTGGGCCAGCCCCAGTTTTGGCCGATGAAAAGATGGAGAGCGGTGATGTCACTGAATCCGATCAGAAGCTTTGGTACCTTGGGCTTCTTAAGTTTCATCAGATAGGGAATCAAGCGTGCGGAACCG
>JBKHVY010000415.1:0-266 GCA_046569805.1 Bacteriovoracia bacterium
GGACTATGCGGACAAGCGGCTCGATCTCAACCAGTACCTTGTCCGTAACCCCGTATCGACCTTCTTCTTCCAGGTGCGCGGGGACTCGATGCAGGACGCCCAGATCTTCGACGGGGACATCCTGGTCGTCGACCGCAGTATCGAGGCCTGCCACGGGCACATCGTCGTCGCGTTCGTGAATGGCGAGCGCCTGGTCAAGCGGTTCTACAGGCGCGGCGGCCGTGTGGCACTCCTCGCGGAGAACAAGGCCTACCCGCCTTTGGTGC
>JBKHVY010000415.1:276-540 GCA_046569805.1 Bacteriovoracia bacterium
TCGCCAAGCGCATTCCGGGTTGAGCATGTTCGCGCTCGTCGACTGCAATAACTTCTACGCATCCTGCGAGGCGTTGTTCGATCCGCGTCTGCGCGATCGCCCGCTCGTGGTTCTCTCGAACAACGACGGCTGCGTGGTTGCCCGCTCCAAGGAGGCCAAGGCGATCGGCGTGCCGATGGGGGCGCCCTGGTTCAAGCTGCGCGAGATGACCCAGCAGCACGGCATCGTCGCGCTCTCGTCCAACTATGCCCTCTACGCAGATCT
>JBKHVY010000416.1:0-534 GCA_046569805.1 Bacteriovoracia bacterium
CGCCGCAAGTGAAGGCATTCACAAAGCCTGGGCCTAAACTCATCTTACGAAGGCGCCCAACCGCGATATCAAGCTTACCCGCCACTGCTGCTGGAGTGAGCGATTTAAGCGTTGTCTCTTTGTCATTAGCGATAAAGCGCACCCATTGGTTGTCGGACTTAATCACGGCCTCAAGCTCGTTCAAAGGAATGTCTTTATTAAGCTTAATCGTGAGGGCCTGTGAGTGGCAGCGAAGGGCACCGACACGTACACAAGTCCCATCGATCGGAATAGTTTTAGCTGTCGCTAAAATCTTATTCGCCTCAGCCTCAGCTTTCCATTCTTCGCGGCTCTGTCCAGAAGGCAGGGCCGAATCAATCCATGGGAGAAGGTTGCCGGCCAGTGGGTGGCCAAAAGCCTCTTTTGGGAATGTTGAGCCGCTCATGAGTGTGCCGACTTTCTTTTCAAGTTCGAGCGCACCCAGACCTGCGTTCATATCTTCGCGTAGATTATCGCCCAAATACTGCATCTGCTTAATCAGCTCGATCATATTCT
>JBKHVY010000417.1:0-530 GCA_046569805.1 Bacteriovoracia bacterium
GAAGCCGCTCGTGCCGATGCGGACAGGTGCTCCCACGAAGGGGAAGTTAGGCCGTGCCTAGGGCGTGCGCACGAGCCCCACGAAGGGGACGTTGCGCAGCTTGCCCGAGTAGTCGAGGCCATAACCGACGACGAACTTGTCCTCGATCGTGAAGCCCACGTAATCGAGCGGGATCTGGATCTTCGCGCGGGCGGGCTTGTGCAGCAGCGTGCAGATGCGCACGGAGGCGGGCTTGCGGGTCGCGAGGTTCTCGAGGAGGAACTTCATCGTGAGGCCCGTGTCGACGATGTCCTCGACGACGAGCACGTGCTTGCCCTCGACCGACTGCGACAGGTCGTTCGTGATGCGCACGACGCCGCTCGAGGTGGTCGCGTCGCCGTAGCTGGAGAGCCCGAGGAAATCGAGCGAGAGCGGCAGGTCGATCTCGCGGGCGAGATCGGCGAGGAACATGATCGAGCCCTTCAGGACGCCGACGAGCACGAGATCCTCGTGGTCGGCGTAGTCGCGCTGAATCTGGGCGCCCAGCTCCT
>JBKHVY010000418.1:0-527 GCA_046569805.1 Bacteriovoracia bacterium
GCCGGGGTCGCTGGTCTCGGCCTGCCAGTCGGAGATGTGGGCCAGCCAGGCCATGTCGGTGTCGGAGCGGCCGGACTCGACGGCGCCGCGACCGGAGTTCATGCGCTCCTTGTACTTCCAGTGCGCGGCGACGCCGTACTCGGCCCGCTGGTGCATCTCGTGCGTGCGGATCTGGATCTCCACGGGCCGACCGCCCGGGCCGAACACCGTCGTATGCAGCGACTGGTACAGGTTGAACTTCGGCGTCGCGATGTAGTCCTTGAACCGGCCGGGCATGGGGTTCCAGCGGGCGTGCACCGCACCGAGCACCGCATAGCAGTCGCGGATCGTGTTGACGAGGATCCGGATGCCCGTGAGGTCGTAGATCTCCCCGAAGTCGCGACCTCGGTTCACCATCTTCTGGTAGATCGAGTAGTACTGCTTGGGTCGACCGATGATCTGCGACTTGATCTTCGCCTGGCGCAGGTCGCCCGTGATGGCGTCGATGACCTGCTGCACGAAGGCCTCGCGCTCGGGCGTGCGGTTCT
>JBKHVY010000419.1:0-525 GCA_046569805.1 Bacteriovoracia bacterium
TAGAGTTCTTTTTACTGGCAGGCGCTTATGCTGCAGCGACAGGATTATTTTTTCAATTCTTGCAGCTTAATGTAGTTAATTCTCTTATCGCTAGGTCAACTGTCATGTTGGTCATGATGTTTGTTCCTTGGCTTTTGTGTGGAGTTATTCAGGTTTTACCTCTCAACTTCTTGATTATGTCTGCGTCATTATATTTTGTTATAATGATATTCATTCATCACATAAGTTGTGCGCGACGCAACATCCTTTGACAGACATAAGCGACATCTCTAGGATGACAGACGGTCTGGGCCAGATGAGCCTATCGCCATGAACTCCGCCAGGTCGGGAACGAAGCAACGGCAGTGGTTTGGTAGGTTGTGTTTGGTTCCAGGCCACTTTTCTCAATAAATTTTACGCTCTTAAATTTCCTTACATCACTCATTTTAAAGCAGTTTGTTGTGCAAGCGCGCATTGACGCTATCGCCCCGCTCCCCTATTTTAGCGCCTCTTGAAGCGGCCCGTGTTTTTGGAGACTTATGTCCT
>JBKHVY010000420.1:0-517 GCA_046569805.1 Bacteriovoracia bacterium
TGCGTGGCGTAGCCCTCCATGCACTTCTGGCGAAGTGCATGAATAAGCTCCTGCATGCTGTCTGGCACAGGGATCCGGGGCGCATGCGCCCCGGCCACCTGTTTCATGTCGCTGTAGCCCTCACCAATGTAGAGATCGATCCAGCCGAACTCTTTAGGCGAATGGTTTTCTGGGCCGCTCATACCCCTCCCTTACTGCCACCGGCAGATTAGGTGTTGCTCGCCCAGGTGAGGGAGTTGCTGGTGGCACTGCTGCAACCGGCGGTCGCAGCAGCCTGGGTGACCTCACCAATGATCGCGGTACCGGAGTTGATCCTGGTGGAGTACACCCCACCCCGGGCCAGCTTGGTGGCCAAGGTCAGGCAAACGCCTTCGGGAACAGCGGCAGACGCGACCGTGAAACCGGTACCGGTGGATACCACGGTCACAGCACCACCCCAGGTGTTGTAAAGCGCGCCGGAGGTAACGGTCATGTTCTTCGGCACAGCACCGGCCTTGATCAGCGCCGGCACCAGGTT
>JBKHVY010000421.1:0-514 GCA_046569805.1 Bacteriovoracia bacterium
ACGAACAACCCGCGCCATTCCTGTTTTCATGTGATAAAGGTTGTGACAGTGAAGCATCCATTGACCGGGCTCATTGGCATAGAATTCAATGGTTCGTGTTTGATGAGGTGGAACGTCAACGGTGTGCTTCAGGGGAGAACGCTCGCCGTTTTCATTAACAACTCGGAAGAAGTGACCATGCAAGTGCATCGGGTGATGCATCATAGTGTCGTTCACCAAAGTAAAACGAACAACCTCCCCTTTGTTGATGAGGAGAAGCCGATCTTCGTAAATTGCTTTGTTGTTGATATGCCAAATGTAGCGTTCCATGTCTCCGCCAAGAACAAGTTTCATATCATGAACTTTGGCATCCTTGGGCAGTGTCGTAGGTTCAATTGATTTGAGATTGTTGACCGTTAGAGAATCAATCACAGATCCTGCCGGATTCACATTTCTGGTGGCCGCATTTTGTCTCAACATTGCGTCTGATTGATTCGACCAGTCCACGGTCAAATATTTCTGAGCCTGTTGATGT